>JALSNH010000001.1 GCA_026987085.1 Aquificota bacterium
AAAGTTCCTTTATCTGTGCCAATTTTAAAAGTGCCTCCAAGGGTGTGGTTTTAGCAATATCTACCTCTTCGAGGAGTTTCTTTATCTCCTCAAACTCTTTGGGAACTTCAAAAATTTTTTCCTCTATTGGTTTTTTCTTTAAAACTTCCACTTTCGGTTTTTCGTAAGGCTTTTTAACCTTTACGGGTTCGGTTTTGTATTCGACCTCCTGAGGAGATTTTAAAGCTCTGTCCTCCAAGAGGTCAAACTCGAATTTTCTCTCCCCTTCGAGGGTTTTTAAAATCTCTTGAGCCCTCTTTATTACCTCTTCGGGAAGGCCGGCCATTTTTGCAACAGCCACACCGAAGCTTTTGCTCGATGGCCCCCTCTTTAAGGTGTATAAAAACTCTATTCCGCCTTCGGCGGTCTCCTTTACCTCCATATGGTAGTTGACTACACCTTCAACTTTACCCTCCAACTCGGTAAGCTCGTGGTAGTGGGTGGCAAAGAGGGTTCTCGCCTTTAGCCTTTTGGCTATATACTCGGCTACCGCCGTGGCTACCGCAATACCGTCGTAGGTTGCCGTTCCTCTACCTACCTCATCGAGGACTATAAGGCTTTTTTCGGTAGCGTTGCTTAAAATGTTAGCCACCTCATACATTTCGTTCATAAAGGTGGAAACTCCCAAAGCGAGGATATCTCCCGAACCTATACGGGTAAATATCGCATCGGCCACCCCTATTTTGGCCTCGGCAGCCGGAACAAAGCTTCCCATCTGGGCAAGGAGAAAAATTAAAGCCACCTGCCTTATGTAGGAAGATTTACCCGCCGCGTTGGGACCTGTAATTATTAAAAGCCTCTCCTTGTCGTTAAAGGTAGTATCGTTCGGAACATAGACCTTTTTGTGGAACTCAATAACCGGGTGCCTTCCATCCTTAATGTAGGTCTCTTTACTATCCTCAACCACCTCCGGTTTGGTCCAATAGTTTTCAACCGCAACCGTTGCAAGGGATTGGAGATAATCGAGTTCCCCCAAAAGGGAGGCTAAATTTCCTATCAACTCCACCTTTTGGAGCACCCTATCCCTAAGTTCCACAAAAAGTTGGTATTCAAGGTTTTTAATCTTCTCTTCCGCGGAAAGGTATTTTTCCTCAAACTCTTGGAGTTCTTGGGTTATAAACCTTTCGGAGTTGGTTAAAGTTTGCCTCCTGCGGAGAA
>JALSNH010000002.1 GCA_026987085.1 Aquificota bacterium
ATTGGGAAGAGGAAACCCGTTTTATCGATAAAAGCGGAGTTAGTGCGGTATCTTTCGGTAAAAACCATCTCGTTATAGGTAGGAAGGACGGAACCTTAGAGATAGTTGAAATGCAGGCTAAGGAAGAAATAGCTCAAAATGTTAAGGAAATTTCAGCCCAGCTTTCGGAAGAGGCGGTCGGAATAGTATCCTTTGAAGGCAATCTAATTACCTACACAAAAGGAAACAAACTGGCTGTTTGGGACAAGGAAGGAAGGAAGGTTTTCGGAGCCAAGGTTGAAGGAACGCTTGAGGTAGAAAACTTGAAGGAACCCCAACTGAAGGTCGAAGTATTACCCGATACCTACATAGTGGAAAGTCAAGGCTACCTTTATGGAGGCAAAGGTTGGGAAGAGTATGTTCAGGTTCTCAAAGGTTTGGAAATAGAGGAAGATAAGGCGGACTTTTTAAGGGAAGTAGCAAAACCGGACCTTTTAAAGGAACTTTAAACATTTTCCCTTTGAAGTTCTTTGTTTTTGTTAGCCCACCATTTGAGGTAGGCCTCTATAAATCCGTCGATTTCTCCATCCATAACTTTATCTACTTGGGTCTCCTCATAGCCTGTTCTCAAATCCTTAACCAGCTGGTAGGGTGTAAAAACGTAGGACCTTATTTGATGCCCCCAACCGATATCGGTCTTTTCTCCCTCGTATTGCTTTCTCTTTTCCTCGAGCTTTTGGAGTTCCAGTTGGTAGAGTTTCGCCTTAAGAATTTTTAAAGCCTTCTGTTTGTTTTGGAACTGGGAGCGTTCATCTTGACACTGCACCACTATACCGGTTGGAATGTGGGTAATTCTCACCGCCGTGTCGGTGGTGTTTACGTATTGGCCACCCGCACCGCTGGAACGAAAGGTTTCGATTTTCAGGTCTTCAGGTCTTATTTCAACCTCTATATCCTCGTCGATTTCAGGTACAACCTGAACCGAAGCGAAGGAGGTATGCCTCCGTTTGTTAGCATCGAAAGGTGAAATTCTCACAAGGCGGTGAACCCCACTTTCACCCCTTAAATAGCCGTAGGCGTAGGGGCCCTTAATATGCAAAGTTGCGCTCTTTATACCGGCAACATCGTCGGGGGTAATATCTACAACCTCCACCGTATAGCCGTTTTTTTCAGCCCAGCGGGTATACATACGCATAAGCATCTGGGCCCAGTCGCAGG
>JALSNH010000003.1 GCA_026987085.1 Aquificota bacterium
TACTTTTAATTACTGTTGTTCTATTTCAAAAGGGAAGTTCAGAATTTGCCCTTGCTTTTGGTGCAAACCCTATGAAATCTATCTTTGGAGGAACAGAAGCCGACACCGTGTTAACAAAAATTACCTTTTTTCTAGGAGCTCTTTTTCTAATACTTTCTCTGCTACTGTCTATTATTAATAAAACTCAGCAAGAGGAATTGCTTAAGCAACTTCAAACTCAAGAGAAAGTTCAGAAAACTTCAAAATAATTTATATGCAGTTGTTTTTTAACCTTTTAACGGTCCTTCTTTTAACAATTATTCTTATTTTTAATTTTTTGGGATATTTAAAGCCATTAAGGAACTCTGTAGCTAAAAATCAACTGCAGGAAGGGCAAACTTACTCACTAACCCTTAAAGGGTATCCTAAAATTCTAGCCTTCCTTTTGAAGGAAAGGATATCCTTTTCCTACATCGATGGGAAAGTTTACCTAATACTTCACAACAAGGATACGTTCAAGAAGGTTTTACAGTTCTATCAAAAGATAAAATCCAGAGAGAGAAAACTTTATTTGGCTTCGGCAGCCGTTAAGCCTCTTATAGAGGAAGATATTGCTATGACCAAAAAAAATTTAGAAAAAATTACAAAAGAATACAAAAGATTAAAAGAGGTTCTTCAAACCCAAAATATGGTTCCCGATTTTTCACCTTTAGAACCCTTGGTAGCTCAAAAAGAGAGGGAAACTTTCGAAGGTTGGACCAAATATTGGGACCTTAAAAGAGAGCAAATTATTAACGGATTCAAGAAAGTTGTTGAGGAACCTAAAGTTAACTTAAACGACTTGGAAACTAGAGCAGTTCGGTTATTCGGAAATGAGCTTCAAGAAAACCTTTTTACCCTTTACTTAAAAATAAAGATTTTTGAAACCCGTCTGGAAGCGGATACTTATAAATTAGAGCAACTTCAAACAGCTTCATATTAGTTTTAGTTATCGGTATTATTTATCTTCTTTATCTTCAACTTTGCGTTTTAGATAAAAGCTCTTAAGAGACAATACTCCTTTTATGAAATTAAAACTTTCCTTCTTGGCCATTCCTATTGTATCGTTCACTGCGGGATTGAAAGATGTGGAAAAATTTTTTCAAGCGGAAGGCTCTATAATTGCGGTGGCGGGAAACCATACCTATGTATGCAATAAAGGTCTTCCTTACTTTAAACCAAACTTTCCGGTAGCTATCTATCAGGGAACTAAAATAAAAAATCCGCTTACCGGTACTGAAAGCTTAGTTCTTATAAAGGAAACAGGTAAAGGAAAGGTTATACAAAGCTTTAAAAACAATGCCATAATTTTTGCAACCGAAGACAAAGGTGTAAAAGTTGGAAATATTGTTAAGCTAGCATATTCAAATATCTGCTTTAAAGGTTCCGATTTTTCCTTTGAAAAACTTTTAAACGTCCTGCCCGTTGTGAAAAATAACAACATCGATCTCTGTAAGTGGGCTATAGAAGAGACCAACAACGGTTTCAAAGTGTTATTTAAAGGTCAAGAAGTATTTTTTACACAAAAGGCTCTTCCCAACTATGCATTTTCCTATGGAAAACTCTCCTTAAACGAAATAAGGCTTGTTGCAAGAACCATTGAATTGCAGCAATTTAATGAGATACCGATAGGAATAGATGCTGTTAAAAATGGAAAAAGAAACGTGGTAGTTATCGGTTTTCCCGATAAAATTTTAATTTTTGAAAAGAACGGTAATTCTCTATTTAATATAACTTCCTTCCCAACTCCCACCGGCGTTCTGGTGGGAATAAGGATTTTGGCTGTAGGAGCCAAAATCTATATTATCGGAAACGCAATGACTTCCGATGCTGAACCTGTTTCCTTTGTAGCAACACTAATAGGTACCAATCCGGTGTTAATTCAAGAGAAAATTCCTTATCTTATAGGAGTTTTAAATAAAGAGGAACCTCAAAAGTATCTTTTCGTTCAAAAATTTACAAATGGTTTTGGAGAAGTTTACCGAGCAACTATAGGACCTACCGGCATAAAAATTGGTAAAAAGGTAGAGGTTCCCTCCGGTTTTAGGGTCGATACGGCTATTTACACCTCCGATGGAAAGTTAGTTTTTATAGATCCCTCCGGAATTTTAAGAGTTTTTAAAGGCTCCTTTAAAGGAGGATTTACCCATTTAATAGATATCGATGGAAAATTTGGTCAAAGCTATACCTACATAGATATACCATCGGCTGTAGGAAGCACATCCTTAGAAAGGATATATTTCCCTCCTCCACCCGTAGAAATTCAACTATTTGGTTTTAAAGGCTTCTTGGTAGCCTCCAACACAAGGAAACAATTTGCGTCCTTTTTGTTGGATAACATAGTAAAATTCCACAAAGGAAAACTGATATTTATAGGAGAAACACAAAACGGAAGTTTTGTAAAAAAAGCCTTAATAGGTGGAATGTTCGAAGATTCCATTCAAGGGATTACAATAGATAAAGATGGAACTCCTTTTGTAGTTAGCGGATGGAAAAACCCTTTACTTTTTAGAGAAGGAGGAAAACTTTACAAAATACTTTTTAGGTATTTTTAAGATGGCAACCCCACTGGAAACGGTAGAAAACAAACTGAACGAAATATATTTGGAATTGGAAAGTCCCGCATTGCGGGAGGTTTTGACTTCTACACGACTGGAGGAACTGGAAGATAAAATTATAATTAGAGTTCCCGACGAGTATTGCAAATTTGCCTTTTTAAAAGAAATATATCCCCGCCTTCGGCGGGAATTAAATATTCCTGTAATTGTTTTAAGTGAAGGTGAAGAAATAGTTTTCGAACTCAATCCCAAATACACCTTTAAAAATTTTATAGTGGGTAAAGGAAACCTTTTGGCTGTAAGAGCCTGCCAAATAGCGATAGAAAATTTAAAAAGAAAAAGCCTTCCCTATAATCCAATCTTCATTTATGGAAAAGTTGGCGTTGGTAAAACCCACCTACTCCAAGCTACCGGAAATAAAGCTTTGGAAAAGGATTTCAAGGTAGTTTACAGAAGTTCTATCGACTTTGCAGAGGAAGTTTTCAGAGCTATCAAGGAGGGAACCATTTCCTATTTAAGGGAGTTCTATAAAAATGTTGACTTAGTTCTTATAGATGACATTCAATTTATGGCGGGCAAAGAAAGAACCCAACTTGAGTTTTTTAACATTTTTAACCATCTCTATCAGAACAACCGTTTGGTTGTAATAGCCAGCGATCGTCCTCCAAAAAAACTGAAGGATATTATGGATCGTTTGGTAAATCGCTTTGAAGGTGGACTTGTTGTAGAGCTAAAAATAGACGAAGTTATAAAAAAGGCAATAATTAAAGAAAAACTAATAATTTACGGCCTGCCTGTTGACAATGAAATCATCGAATATGTGGCTGCAAACACAGGCGACAATGCGAGAGAGATAGAAGGTTTTATAGCCCGTATGAAAGCTGAAAGAAGTGTAGAAACAGTTTCTTTAAATCTGAAACAAGCAGGGAAGAAAAATCCAACACCGATTGAAGTTGTTAAAGAGGTTGCTGCCTTTTATGGTGTGGAACCTAAAAAACTATTAAAGAAGACAAAAAATAGGAAACTTTCCCTTATAAGGCAGATAGCTATTTATCTTGTTAGGAATATTTGTCGAGAACCTTTGACCTCTATAGGAAAAATTTTTGGAGTGAGCGACCATACAAGTGTTCTATACGCTATTAGACGTATAGAGAAGTTAAAGAATGAAAAGCGGGAACTTCAAAAGGAGCTAGAATTTTTAACAACCAAGTTGGAAAATCATTAAAAATCTAAAATCTTTGAAAGGTTCAAAAGGGATTTCAACACCTCTTGGAGGTTCAAATTTTCACCAATTCTGATACCAAAAGCTTTTTTATAACCGAAGGGAGTTTCTTTAGAAAGAACCAAATAGGAAGATTTTCTACCCAAGTTAAATGCGATGCCTTTCTCTGCATTGAGGCAGCGGTTATCTTCCAAATTCCTTTTTATCGCTATTGATGTGTTTAATTTATCTACAAAAACTGTGCGGTCGTTTTTTAATCCTTTAAAGGATATTAATAAATCTTCTTCTCCCATTTTAATCTTTTCGGAAGTTTCAAGAGGTTCTCCAAATAGATTGTAAACTTCATAACCTCTATCCGTTTCAACAAAAATCTTTCCGTAAGGTAGCGGTTCATCTAAAATATACAAACTGCCGCCGTTTAATTTAAAAAGTTCTTTTAAAAGGTTAAAAAGAATTCTTCTTTTTGTTTCCCTTTTTTGGGATTTAAGGAAAACTTTTAAACTACGGTCGGTGATTAAATAACTTTTTGTTTCTTTTAAGGTTTTTTTGAACAAATTCCAAACAGGGATAATCCTAATTAATTGGGAAAATTTTTCCGGCTGTGGAACCACAACAATATTAAAATCCGCTTCTTTAAGAATTTTAAGATTTTTTTCTAAAAATTCTATAGCCGGTTTTGCAGTTTCAAGGTTCCACTCTTTAAGTTTTTTGTCAAAAACAATCTCCCTAATTTGAACTTCCACTCTCAAATCGGTTAGAAAACTTGTTAAGTTTTCAAGAAAATCTTTTTTGGAATCTCTAAGAAGTTTTTTGTTTTTCTCACTTTTCAAAGCGAGGTCAACAAGATTAACTTTCAACCTTTCAAAAGGCGCATTATAAACTTTTCTATTATCAAAGATATAATCAACAACTTCGTGCTCCGGAACGGGTATATCCACTACAACATTGGTGGATACTTTGATTCTTTCCCATTTTAGATCTTCAGTTTTAATTTGAACCATGTAGGGTTCCAACAACTTGTTTATAGCTTCCACAAGGAGGTCTTTGTATTTACAAATTACCTTAGGAGTTAACCTAAGGTGGTTTAAAATCTTACTGCGGTCCTTTTCCCTCCAGTTAAAACGGTTTGCCCAAAAAATTGGTATAACCCGCTCTTTGGGAACCGAACTTTGAATACCTCCATCAAAAATCAATGTAAATAGCCCTTCGGGGGAAATCTTTTTTAGCCTACCTATACGATAGGTACCTCTTATTCGGAAAATAAAATCTTCCTGTAAGGTTTTTTCATCAAAGAATTTAAAAAATAGTTCTGTCTCGCCGGTAATTTCTACTCCGCTTTGGAAGGATAGAGTCAAAAAGATTTCAGGCTCCGGTTTAACGCCAAACCACCGCCATATTCGATACTCAAAATTCTCCTCTGTAAATTTATAGTTAATAGAAAACTCGTGAAGAAATTTCATCCATAAGTTAAAATTCCACCCTTTTCGGGTTCTTCTTCTCAATTTCTTAAAAAGAGGATTTGTTTTAAAGTTCGATGACAGAACCTTGTTAAAATCCACAACAAAAAGGGCAAAAGCTGTATAAAGTGGTAATTTTCTCTCTTCCAAATAACCTTCTTTAACCTTCTCTATGCTTTTAATTGATTCCTTAATCTTCTCTGGAAGCAATTCCAACCATTCTAAAGGAGAGGTTGCATGAAGTATATTTCCTTCGCTCCAAAAAAAGGCATCACCTGTTAGTGAATTTAAAAGGAGAGCTAAATCGGATATATCTACATTATCCTTCAAATCCAATCTATAGGCGAAATCTCTAATATTGTGAATTTTCTTTACTCTAAATGTTTGCGTAAAATATTCTGCAGTCATAAATAAAAGAATTTGAAATTATTCCTTAATAAATCCAACATTTTGGGACAGTTTTAAAGTATATTAACTTAAGCGTTAGTTTAGAATAGGAACATGGAATTTTTGAAAAGAAAAAAAGTCTGACAATAGCTAATGGCTAAAGTGTTCAATATACAGTTATCCTTAGTGATGAAAAATGTGTTTATTACAAACCTTAGTAGTGTCTTTTTTTGTATACCTCACTACTCAGGTAAATTTCTATCCTCAAGACCTTTTTAAG
>JALSNH010000004.1 GCA_026987085.1 Aquificota bacterium
GAATGATACATCCCAATATGGCAACGATGCTCGCCTACATCTTTACACCCGCAAAGGTGGATTTTAAAACTTTAAGGAAACTCCATTTGGAGGTAAACGAAAAAACTTTTAACTCCATTACGGTGGACGGATGCACCTCTACCAACGATAGTTTTCTTTTAATATCTACCCTCGAAAAGGAAGATTTCGATAAAGGTCAACTTAAAGAGGATATTTACCAGGTTGCCTTAAACATTGCAAAGCAGATAGTGGCCGACGGCGAAGGGGCTACAAAGGTTGGAATAATTACCGTAGAGGGGGCTGGCAGCAGGGAAAAGGCAAAGGCGGTAGCGGAGAAAATCGCAACTTCCCAACTGGTAAAGACAGCCCTTTTTGGGAACGACCCCAACTGGGGAAGAATAGTAGCCGCCGCCGGAAGTGTTTTCGATTATCCCATAGACCCCAACAGGGTGGAGGTTTTTATAGGACCTTACAAAGTTTTTGAAAAGGGAAAACCTACCAATGTTGATTTAAACAAGGTATCCCAATTTATGGAAGAAAACAAAGAGGTTCTTATAAAGGTGGTTTTGAATGAAGGTTCCTACGGTTGGACCTACTACACTTCCGACCTCACCTACGATTACGTAAAGTTAAATGCGGAGTATACAACTTGACAACTAAAAATAGATTTTTTGTTAATTTTATGTTAACCGTTCCGTATAAAATTTAGGCGTTAAAGAACTATGGCTATTTTGCCTTTTCACTTGGAATTTTTGTTTAGTAACTACCAACTTTTCCCTTTAAAATTTCAAAAACTTGCGGAGGAGCATTATGACCGTAGATAAATCCAAAGCTTACGTTATTTGGTTTAAAGATGTCGGCATTGAAGATATCAACCTCGTAGGTGGTAAGGCAGCCTCCCTCGGAGAGATGATAAGGGCCCTTACCCCTATGGGAATCCAAATCCCCGACGGGTTTGCAATTACCTCCAACGCCTACTGGAGGTTTATCAACTATAACAATCTGAAGGAGAAAATTCAAGAGGAACTCCAAGGATTGGATATAAACGATATTGAGGACCTCGAAAGGAGAGCCTTTAGGGTAAGGGAACTTATTAAGAGCGGAGAATTTCCCGAAGACCTCGAAGAGGAAATTAGAAAGTTTTATTACGAACTCGGTCAAAAGTACGGAATGGAAAATGTCGA
>JALSNH010000005.1 GCA_026987085.1 Aquificota bacterium
CCGGACCTCCGTATAAGGGAGGATGTAATAACCCCCCTTATAGAGTTGACCGATATTTTCAAAAACACCCAATTTAAGGTCTTTAAAAATGTTGTCGACAAAGGCGGGATTATTAAAGCAATAGTCGTAAAAGGTGGAGGAAAAACTCTATCCCGTCAAAAGATAGATGAACTTACAAAATTTGTCCAAAAATTGGGAGCAAAAGGTTTGGCTTGGATTAGGGTGGACGAGAACAAGTTAACTTCGCCGATAACCAAATTCTTTAGCGAGGAGGAGGTTCAAAACCTTCTTAAGAGGGTAAACGCCGAGGTTGGAGACATCATCTTCTTCCAGGCCGATACCGACCACGATTTTGTCTACAAGGTAATGGACGCCCTCCGCAGGCGCCTTGCCGACGAGCTAAATGCCCGTGAGGAAGGCTTTAAATTCCTATGGGTGGTCGACTTCCCTCTGGTTGAGTGGGACGAAGAGGAGCAGCGGTTCGTATCGGTCCACCACCCCTTCACGATGCCGAGGGAGGAAAATTTGGCAAAAATCGATGAGGCTTTGGCCACCGACGATATAGAAAAGCGTAAGGAGATACTAAAAGGTGTTAAATCCCTTGCCTACGATATGGTTTTAAACGGCTACGAAATCGGTGGGGGTTCCATCAGGATACACCGAACCGACATACAGCAAAAGATATTTAAGCTCCTCAATATAGGAGGAGTTGAGGCTCAGGAAAAATTCGGTTTCCTACTGGAGGCCCTTCAATACGGAGCACCTCCCCACGGAGGTTTTGCATTCGGTCTCGACCGCGTGTTGGCCATTATGGTAGGGGCGGACTCTATAAGGGACGTTATAGCCTTTCCAAAAACCCAAAAGGGAATCTGTCCTTTAACCAACGCCCCCGACTATGTGGACCCAAAACAGCTCAAGGAGGTCCACTGCAAGGTGGAAGAGTTGGAGGAGGAATAAACCTTCCTTCGGTTTCTTTATTAAATTTCCAACTCCTTAACCCAGTTCCAATTTTCTTTAAACCAATCTACGGTTCTTTTAATACCTTCCTCCAAAGGTATCTTAGGTTCCCAACCTAAAAGAGTTTTGGCTTTGGTTATATCCGCCCAAGTAGCCTTTAAATCGGCTTTATGAAAATCCTTAAATTGGATTTTTGCCTTTTTACCTAAATAGGTTTCGA
>JALSNH010000006.1 GCA_026987085.1 Aquificota bacterium
GAGGTTCCCGAAGGGGAATCCCTCGAAAGTTATTTTAAAAAGCTGGCAATAGAGGGTTTGAAAAAACGGCTTCAAGAAAGGGGAACTGCAAAAGAGGAAAAGGTCTATTGGGAGCGGCTTGAGTACGAGCTCGATGTTATCTCCAAAATGGGTTTTCCCGGATACTTTTTAATTGTTCAGGATTTCATTAACTGGGCTAAAGAAAACGGTATACCGGTCGGTCCCGGAAGGGGGTGCGTTTTACCAAATACCCCCGTAATGCTTGGGGACGGTGCAATAAAACCGATAAAGGAAGTTCAAAAAGGAGATTTTGTATTAACCCATAGGGGAGCGGTTTTACCGGTTGTTAACCGCTTTGAGTACGATGTGGATGAAGTTCTTGTAAAGGTAAAAGTAGGTGCGGAGGAACTTACACTTACGGAGGACCATAAGGTTTTGGTCCTAAAAACGGAAAAGTGCAAGGTTAAAAGCACTAAGGAAACGGTGTGTAAACCCACCTGCAGAAGGTACTGTAAAGCAAAGCCCTATTTAAGGTATAGATTGCAATGGTTAGAGGCTTCAAAGGTAAATAAAGATGACTTTTTAGTCTTTCCCCGTCAAAAGTCTTTAAATAAGGAAATATTTTTTGACCTTCTAAATTTTGTTGAGGATTCGAAAGCCCTCCGGTGGAACGATAAATCTATTTGGTACGAAAGGGGGAGCAACAAGTTAAAAACCGCTAAAATTCCCCGCTTTATTAAATTTGACGCCGATTTAGCAAAAATTTTAGGCTACTTTATTTCGGAAGGCTACACTACTATTTCCTCCGAAGGTGGGGCTATAGGTTTTTCCTTCCATCAAAAGGAGGAAAATTACGCAAAAGAACTTTTGGAGTTGTTCAACAAAGTTTTTAACCTTAAAGGGAAAATCTACCGTTCCAAACATAGGAACTCGCTAAAAGTTGAATTCAAAAGTAAAATAGTTGCTCAATTTTTAAGGAAACTTTGCGGAGATAAAGCGACAGATAAAAGAATTCCTCCTGAAATAGTGCTAAAAGGTAAGGATGAATACGTAAAAATTCTAATAGCCTACCTATTTAGGGGCGACGGCTACAGGGGAAGAAAAGAAAAATTTCCAAGAATTAAATATTCCACCGTTTCCCAAACTTTAGCCCATCAACTGCGTCTTCTTTTAGC
>JALSNH010000007.1 GCA_026987085.1 Aquificota bacterium
GTGGACGTCCGCAGGGTGGTAATAAAACACCGGCTAAGCCTGTAGAGCCTCGGAGGCCCGGCGTCTCCGGACGCGGGTTCGATTCCCGCCGCCTCCACTTTTTTCAGATAATGCCTACCAAATACGGAATTGCAACTTCTCCTTGCTTGACTAAAACCCACCTTGGCGTTGTAGTTGTAATAAGGCCTGCTAAACGCGGGATTGCGACAAAACATACGTCGTCAAGTCAGTCTAGATATGTTGCTATAGTTGTAATAAGGCCCGCTAAAAAGGGATTACAAAATTGAAAAAATAAAGCCAGTATAAATATTTAAGAAAACATAGCCTCTACAAATTTGTTTGCATCGAACGGCTCCAAATCTTCTATTCCTTCACCTACACCTACAAATTTAACCGGAATTTTTAACGTTTTGCATATCGGTATTATCGCTCCGCCTTTGGCGGTTCCATCCAATTTGGTTAAAACGATTCCTGTAATATCGACCGCCGAAGCAAATAGTTTGGCCTGATTTATTGAATTTTGTCCTATTGTTGCATCTAAGACTAGTAGAACCTCCGAAGGTTGCTCCTTATCGAACTTTTTAACTACCCTGACAAGTTTTTGCATCTCCCTTAAAAGGTGCTCTTTGGTGTGGAGCCTTCCGGCGGTATCGACCAAAACTACGTCGTAATTTTCGTTAAAAGCCTTTTCGAGGCCATTATATAACACTGCACCGGGGTTTGAACCTTCCTTTCCTCCTATAAAGTCTGCCTTGGAGCGCTCGGCCCAAACTTTGAGTTGGTCGGTAGCGGCAGCTCTAAAGGTATCCGCCCCGATGATGAGAACCTTTTTTCCTTCCTTTACGAGCTTGTAGGCAAGTTTTCCGATAGAGGTTGTTTTTCCGCTCCCGTTAATACCTACGAATAGAACCACCGCAGGTTTTCCTTTTAGGCAAAATTCCCCTTTGCAGGTGGAAAGTATCTCTTTAAATCTCCTTTTAAGGTATTCCTTTACACCGTTTAAGTCCTTAAATTGGTTTTTCTTTTTTCTTATCTCCTCTACGAGTTCAACGGCGGTATTTACTCCTACATCGAGTTTGATAAGTAGCTCCTCGAGTTCTTCGAAAAACTCTTCGTCGAGCTCCCTTTTGGAGGCAAAGAGTTTGCCCAAACCGACTATTTCTCGGGTCTTTT
>JALSNH010000008.1 GCA_026987085.1 Aquificota bacterium
CTATAGATAGGTTTGCTGAAAAAATAGGAAAATACCTAAAGGTTAGAAAGGAGCAATTCTTTAACGCTCTTGATGAATACAGAAAGCACCACAAAAAGATTTTTGACGGTGATATTTTACCTTTTGCGGATTTGGTAAAACTTGTAAACTTCCCCAAAGGGTTTAAAAACAAACTTTTAAAGGAAAAGGGTATAGATATTTGGAACTACCTTAAAAACAACGGAAAGAAAGGCATTCCCCGGGCAAAGTTAAAGGAGATACTTAAAAACCTCCTAAAGGATGGAGTGGAAAAAGACGAAATCCTCCTTTGGTTGGAACATTTAACTAACCAGCCCTTAACGTGGGTTAAAGTTGAAGATATAAAAGAGGAACCCTTTGAAGGGTATTTATACGACTTCACAACCTCAAGCGGTTCGTTTGTAGCAAACGGAATAGTTTCCCATAACTGCACCTACCACCGAACCGACTCAACTCGGGTCTCCGATGTCGGTATTTCTATAGCACGGGAGTATATAGACGAAAACTTTGGACACGAATACTTCTATCCGAGACACTGGGGCGAAGGCGGGGCCCACGAATGCATCAGACCGACCCACCCTTGGGACGTTGAAGAGCTCCGCTCTATGATGTTGGCGGGTCAAATCCAACGCCTTACAAAGGACCACCTAAGGCTTTACGAACTCATTTTCAAACGCTTTATGGCCTCCCAAATGAGACCGGTCCAAGTGGAGGTTTCCAAGTTCAAAGCAACACCTATTTTGGATAAAGAGGAATTACCCAAACCCGAATTGGTAAACGATGTTTTAACCTCCATCGTTAGGAACGGTTTCAACTTAATTACACCTGTAGAGGTTTACGAACTAAAGGAGGGAACCTTTAAAGTGGTGGAGAAGGAAGAATTTACCAACGAAGAAGGAGAGAAAGTAGAAGAGCACCTTGAGAGTGCAATGAAAATATACAAACTTGTTCCTCTCGCCTATCCATATACCCAAGGTAGCCTTATCGAGGAGATGAAAAACCGCGGAATTGGAAGGCCGTCAACCTACGCCCAAATAGTTCAAAAACTCCTCGATAGGGGTTATGTAATAGAGAGAAAAGGTTTTCTCTTTCCCACCAAGTTGGGTAAGGAGGTTTACAGCTACCTTATAAGGTTGAAGGAGGCGGAAA
>JALSNH010000009.1 GCA_026987085.1 Aquificota bacterium
ATCATATAATTTTAAAGTTTCATTTGGAGAGAAATCCAATAAAAAATAAGGGAATCTATATAAAATTTGATATTGGGTATAATTACCATTTTTAGTCAATTTAAGGGAGGAGAGCAATGTTTAGAAGGTTGGCTGTAATTTTGGTGCTAGTCTTTTTCTTTTTTAGTTGTGGGAAAGTTGTAGACAAAGGTAATTTTCATCTTTCTAAAGAGAATACTTATATTATAGTTCCATTTATAAATTATACTGACACTCCTTTAGCTGGATACAGAGTTGCTTCAATATTTGGAGCCCTCCTTAAAGCAAAAGGTTTTAAAGTTAATAATACCCCACTATTAATTAATGGAGACATTTACTCATTGGATAAGATTTCTAAAAAGGATATTTATAGATATATTTGCCGATATAAAAATAAAGCGGATTATATTATTACCGGTACTGTTAATGAATTTTCCTACAAAATAGGACTTGATAACGAACCTGCAGTTAGTATCACTATCTATTTGATAGATCCTAAAACCGGTAAAGTGATAAAAGCGGCTACTTTATCGGCTGACGGTAGTCCGTATGATTCCTTATCAACCATAACTCAAACATTATTAAGGCGGGTTGTTGCAAATGATTAGTGTTAAAAGGATTTTTAGAAACAGATTTTTAGAAATTTTATTCTTTTTCCTTTTATACACTTTGGTGGGATATTTTCTTAATAAGAAAGATCCTTTGTTGCTTAATCTTGAATTTTCTCCTCTAATTTTATTTTTTATTTTTATAGCACTATTTTATGGGATAATAGAAGGTATATTTTTATGGTTAGTTTCTTTAGTTGCAAGTTTTTTGATTTATAAAAAACTAATAATTTTTAAATTTTTATGGTTTTTAGTACTAACACTAATAGCGGGTTATTTTAAGTATCATTGGCGAACAGCTATTGAAAAAGCGGAAACTGATAAAGATTTTTACAAATCTGAAGCAGAGATAATGAGGGAAACTGCATATTTGGTCAAACTTTCTCACGATCAGTTGGAATTTAACTATTTAACTAAACCTTATAGTTTAAGACAATTGCTAACTGAAGTGAAGAATTTGCTGTTGAAGGAAGATATTGATATTGTATTAAATTATATTTCAACTATTTTGGTTCAGAACTTTAGAATTTACAAAGCTATATTGGTAGAAAAAAGGAAAGAATTTCTTCCATTGTTAAGAATAGGTAATGCTAATTTATTAAACTTGGGAGAAGCTCATATAGAGCTATTTAAAAGGGCTATAGATTCTGGAAAAATTTATTGGATTCCTTTTAAAGGACTAAAATCAAAATTCTTAAATGATGAAACTCCCAAATACTTGGCAATTGTTCCTGTAAAAACCAATGAAAGAATATATCTTCTAGCTATAGAAGATATTAATTTTCTTTATCTTAACGAGGATACTTTAATATCTATATATATACTTTTATCTTATATTTTTGAAGATTTTGATTTGCGGGACAAAATCTTGCAGATATCCAAACAATTAAAATGTTCTTTTGAATTTATTAAAGAACTATACAAAATGTATAGATTATTTACGAAGGCTAAAGTTAAAAGTTCTTTGGTTATTTTGGAATATCGAGAATTACCAGAAGGAATTCTGAAACAGTTAGAATACGATATTAGAGCTTTAGATATGTTTTGCATTCCCGAATCTAGTAGATTTATTATATTTTTATTGCCTTTTACAGATTATTTGGGGGCGAAAAGTTTTAGTAAAAGGATATTGAATAAATATAAAATTTTTACTCTAGTTAAGATAAAGGAAATTGATAAGCGTATAATGCGGGAGTTAAGTAAACTTATAAGTTGATTTTTATTTTTTACTAAGTTTCTATTATATAATCCCACTCAATTGTTGCTGCGGTTTTTAGCATGGCGCTAATGGAACAGTATTTTTCCATGGAAAGTTTAATTGCTTGCTCCACTGCCTTTTGTGGTAAATTCCCTTTAAACTTATAAAAAATTTTGATATGCGTGAAAATCTTTGGGTGTGTATTTCTTCTAACACCTTCAACCTCTACCTGGAACTCTTTAACTTCCAACCTCTTTTTGGTCAGAATTGAAATAACGTCCATTGCGGTGCAACCTCCTAAAGCCATTAGAAGCATCTCCACGGGAGAGGGATACTCGCCGTCTCCAAAGGGAGGTTTTCCATCCATTAAAACCTTTTGACCGTCAGAGTTTATACCTTCAAACTTTAACTTTTCCAAGTGTTTTATCTTTACCTTCATAGAGACCGGATTTTGTTTAAGTTCTTTCATTGGTTTACTTAAGTTTATAAAGTTTTTAAATTGTTTGAATGGAAATCTGTCTTATTCTTTCTGGTGGAGCCGCAAGGGGCTTAGCCCACATAGGGGTCTACAAATACCTAACCGAACGAGGTTTTACTGTAAAAGCGGTTTCGGGAAGTTCCGCCGGTTCGATTGTAGGGGCTTTTATCTGTGCGGGTTATACACCCGACCAAATGGTGGAAATCGCTAAAAATGTTTCACCTATAAAGGTTTTCAAACCTCAACTTCCCCCAAAAAGGGCATTTTTCAAAAACGAACCAATTTTGGAGTTCTTTAGAGAGTATCTCCCTGAAAAGTTTAAGGATTTAAAAGTTCCACTTTTTGTTTCCACTACCGAATTAAACAGCGGGCAAAATCGAATATTTTCGGAGGGTAATTTACCTACAGCGGTAATGGCCTCGGCCTCTTTGCCACCCTTTTTCAAGCCGGTAGAAATAGAAGGAAAACTCTACAACGATGGTGGATTTTCCAACGACCTACCGGTGGAACCGTTTTTAAACGAAAACTGCCTTAAGGTGTGCATCGATGTCACGCCACTTCAACCTATAAGGGGAGTTTCCAACTGGATAGAGACCGTTTTAAGGAGCTTTTTAATATCTATAAGGTTCCACAAAAGGGAAAAATACAAACTTTGCGACCTTGTGGTGGTGCCCAGATTTAAAAACCTCGGCTTTGTAAACTACAAAAGGGTGGAAGATTATGTTGCGGAAGGCTACCGGGCGGTTAAGGAGGCTTTTTCAAAGATTTAAAAATCCCAACGAAAGGGTAAAGATAAATTTTGGCGGAAAACTTTACATTGGCTTTACCCTCTTTATAGGCTTCGCCGCTGTCAATACCGGCAACAATATGCTCTATATTCTGCTTTCCTTTTTGCTTTCACTTATGGGAATTTCCGGCTTTCTATCGAGATACAACCTCAAAGGGTTTAAAGTTAAATTTTTCCCCCCGGAGGAAATTTGGTGCTGCAAACCTGAAAAGGTAAAGGTTAAAATCATTAACACAAAAAGGTTTCCCTCATTTTTGATAGAACTCCAACAGAAAGAGATAGGTTTAAATTTGCTCCTCAAATTGGTTGAAAGGGATGTAGAGGTTTCCACACCTTTAGTATTTTCAAAAAGAGGTATTTACCACGTTAGGGAAATTGAACTTAAAAGCACCTTCCCTTTTGGGTTATTTGAAAGGAGTATAAGGTTCCCTATAGGGGAAAAACTTTTGGTATACCCACAACCGAAGGAGATTAACTTTAAAAGCCTCCCCCAAAGGGTAAACTTAAAAGGAGAACTCCAAGAGGCGGTCAAAACTTCCATTAAAGGAACTTCGGCAATATCCGTTAAAGAGTATCAGGGAGAAGGTTTTTCCGCAATCAGTTGGAAGCACTTTGCCAAATACGGTGAACTCTATGTTAAACAGTTTGAGGAGGAGGAAAAGGTTCCGCAAGTTTTCATAGATATGGAGGCTTTACCCGGTAGCAAGGAGGACAAAATTTCCTACGCCACCTATTTGGTAAGGCTGTTTAGGAATAGGGGCTACGCTGTCGGTATTAAATGTTTGGATAAAAGGGAAATCCCGCCTTCGGCGGGGAAGGAACACTATAAAAATATACTTGAATGTTTAGCTTTTCTTTAAAAGGATTTTTTCTTTCGTTTAACCTCTATTCCATATTTTTTTATGCGGTAATCAAGTTGCCGTAAGGTAAAACCCAATAGCTTGGCTGCCCTCGACTTTACATAATTAGCTTTTTCCAGAGCCCAAATTATCTTTTGCTTCTCCTCTTCTTCTATTTTTTTAGGTAAAGGTAGAGAAACCAATTCTTCCATTAAGGGAATTTCTTTTTTTTGTTCCAACAGGTGGGGTGCTATCAATTTTAAATCTTCCACCGAAAGAGTTTTTCCATCTTTGGCTAGTAGAACCAGTCGATGAATTATTCTGTCCAATTCCTTAACGTTTTCTTTTAAATTTGCAAGGCTTAAAACTTTTACAAGTTCTTCATCAAATTTTACCTTCTTGCGGTATTTTTTAGCATATTTTTTTAGAATATGATTTATCAATAGGGGAATATCTTCCCTTCTTTGGGATAAAGAGGGAACTTCAATAGTAATCAAGGATAGGTTATCATAGAGCTCTCTCAGAAACATGCCCTCTTTAACTCTTTCTAAAAGGTCAACACCTGTTGTTGCAATTATTCTTACATCAAATTTCCTTTCGTCTTCACTACCAACTCTTGCTGCGTTTTTGGTTTTTACAAAATCGGCTAGTTTTTTTTGAACCTCCATTGGAAGTAGTTCAATATGTTTGATTATTAGTGTTCCGCCTTCCGCTAGTTCTAAAAGACCGGGTTTAAAAGGCTGATATTTGTTTCCTTCGAAACCAAAGAGTTCAATATCTATTAGGTTCTTTGGAATATTTCTCAAATCTAATACTTGTAAAGGTTTATCTTTTCTGGAAGAGGTAAAGTGGATTACTTTGGCTACTAAAGTTTTACCAACTCCTTCGTCTCCAACAATTAGAAGGTTTAAATGGGTAGATTCCAACTGATGGATTAGTTGGCGTAATCTTTCTATAGCTTCAGAGATTCCTATAAGCCCATATTTAGAAATTTCTTTTTCTTTAATAAGGGATAATGAAATTCCTTTTTTCTCTAAAAGTTTTTTTTCCTTTTCGAATTCCTCTTTGAGATAGATAAAGGTTCCCAAAATGGAGCCGATAATTGAAAGAATCTCCAAGGTTTTTTCTATAGAGATTTTTGATTCTTTAAGATCCTTAAAAATACCTATAACGCCTACAATTTCAGAGCCTGCTTTTATGGGGGCGGTAAAAAAGCCAAAATCTTTGTAAGGAATTCTTTTTAAAAGACCGGTTTTATTTAATAATTCGTCTTCGGTTGCAAAGAGCGGTATTCCCAGTTTAAAAGTTTGTCCGGTAATTCCTTCACCTTTTGAATAGATAGCTTTTTCGATTTCTGAAGGTAAAAAACCAAAAGCGCTTTTTACTCTAAGCTCATCCACTTTAGGGTCGTAGAAAGCTATAAAACTATGTTCTATATTCCAAAGACTGTAAAAGGTTTTTAGAATCAAGTCTAATAACTTTGATAGGTCTTTTTGTTTTAAAAAACCTTTAAGAATTTCGTTTATTATTCTTAATTCTTCCGTTTTGAGTCTTAGTTTTCTTTTAACCATATAGCGGTTAACTTTACCTTTTTGGAAATCTTTTTTAGTGAAGGTTTTTTACAAAAATGTAAACTTCCTTTAGCAGGGAAAGGTTTTTAACAAATTTGTAAACACTTTAAGAAAGATTCTTCAAAAAGAGCCTTTTATAGGTCTCTATACTTTCATTCCCAATATTGTCAAAAGGAGGTAAAAGATGGCCCAAGAGGTGGCGCTCAATAGTGGAAACACCGCGTGGATGCTAACAGCCTCGGCGCTGGTTGTATTTATGACTATTCCGGGACTAGCCCTCTTTTATGGTGGCCTCGATAGGGCAAAAAACATTCTCAACACTATAGCTATGGTTATTGTTGCTTTTGCGATAACCGCTATTACCTGGTATATAGTCGGATACTCTATAGCCTATGGAAACGATATAGCCGGCTTTATAGGAAACCCTCTCGATTACCTTTTAGGTAGAGGTTTAAATGGTCTTACCGATAACGGCTACCCGGTGAGCGTCGATATTATGTTCCAGCTTACATTTGCGGCAATTACCACAGCTATTATTGCTGGTTCACTTGTTGGCCGTATGAAGTTTTCCGCCTGGATACTGTTTACCATTCTTTGGAGCATTTTTGTTTATCCGGTGATAGCCCACTGGGTATGGGGAGGTGGATTTTTAAGCAGCCACGGTGAGCTCGACTTTGCAGGTGGAACTGTTGTTCATATTAATGCGGGTATAGCCGGTCTTGTTGCCGCAATGCTTCTTGGTGCAAGGAAGGAAAAACTTCTATTACCTAACAATGTTCCTTTGGTAGTCTTGGGTGCAGGTATTCTTTTCTTCGGGTGGTTTGGATTTAACGCCGGTTCCGCTTTGGCTGCCGATCAGATAGCCGGTTGGGCTATGTTAAATACCACTTTGGCAACCGCTGCGGCTGCTTTAACTTGGATGGTTCTTGAATATATCCACTTCGGTAAACCTACCATTGTAGGATTGGCTTCCGGAATAGTTGCCGGATTGGTTGCCATCACACCCGCCGCCGGTTTTGTAAATCCAACAGGCGCTATATTGGTTGGTATTCTTGGAACAATTCCTGCTTTCTACGCGGTTATCTGGCTTAAGAAAAAATTCGGTTATGATGATGCACTCGATGCTTGGGGTATTCACGGTATAGCGGGTATAGCGGGAGCACTTTTAACCGGAATTTTTGCCGACCCTGCTATTAACGGAGGAACTGGGTTGCTGTATGGAAACTTTAAACAGCTTCTCATTCAAGTGGAAGGTGTTCTCGCTACCCTCATTTACAGTGGAGTGATGACCGCAATAATTATGATTATTGTTAAAGCTTTAACAGGTGGAGCAAAAGTTTCTCAGGAAGAGGAAATCGAAGGTTTAAACAAATCGCAGCACGGGGAGAGGGCCTATAACGAAATTGCTTCCTAATCTTTTTCTTTTATGAATGCTTACCTTTTGGCGGGTGGTTTCTCCCGCCGTATGGGTTTTGATAAGACTTTAATTTCCTTCAACGGTTTCCCTTTGATTCTTTACCTTTATAGAAAGGTTTCCAAATTTTTTCCGACTTTTGTGATAACAAAACCTAAGAAAATTGAAATCTACAAAAGGCTCGGTATCGAAAATGTAATTCCCGATAGTTTCGAAGATTTTCAAACTCCTTTGGTGGGTATATATACAGCTTTAAACCACTCTGGGGAAGAGTTCAATTTAATCCTTTCGGCGGACCTACCTTTACTTTGCAACCAGATTTTGGAATTTTTTAAAAACTATTATCCCGAAAAGGGGTTTTTAGGATTTGTTCCCTTTTTGGGAGGGAAATATCACTTCAATTGTTCTTTATACTCCAAAGGTTTAATTCCCTATATAGAAAAATCCCTTAAACGTGGTGATTTATCCATAAAACAGTTCCTACCGCTGTTCAAAATTTTGGAAGAATCCTTGTTAAAGGACTTTGGAATTTTTGAAAAATGTTGTTTTAATCTGAACACCCGAGAGGATTTAAGAAAGTTAAACTTACAACATTTTTAGTCCAAAGTAATGCAAGTAGAGGAGATATGAAGTGTTCTACCTGAAATACCGCCAAAGGTTTCTTATAGATTTTTTCTCCTATGGAAGTAAAAGTTTGGAACTCCGATTGGAAAACCTTCAAAGGAGATGCGGTAGTTTTCTTTACCTTTGAGGGTGAAACCAAAGACCTACCTCAAGAGGTTCTTGAAAAGGTAAAACCCTTTATGGAAGATGCCGACTTTAAAGGCAAAAAGGGTGAAATTTTGAAAGTTCCCGTAAGCGGATTTTCCTTTAAAAGGGTCTACATTGCCGGTTTAGGAAAAAGGGAGAAGGTAAACAGAACCGTAGCAAGGGAGGTGGCCGCAAAGGTAGGCCAAAGGCTTCAAAACGACAAAAACGAGAAAGCTTTGATAAATGTTAAAAAGGAGATTTGCTCCCAAGCTTGCAGCGAAGGTATAGTTCTCGGAACCTACAAGTTCGACCGCTACAAGACCAAAAAGGAAGAAAAAGAAGCCAAACTTAAAGAGGTTTATTACGCCAACGCCAATGAGGAGAAGGTTTTAATAGGTAAAGCTCTGGCCGAAGCCCAAAACTTTGCCCGCGACCTTGTAAACACACCACCCAATGAGATAAACCCTGAAACTTTCGCCCAAATAGCTAAGGAACTTGCCGACCAATATGGGTTTGAAATAGAGATTAAAGACCCTTGCTGGGTAGAAAAAGAAATGCCCGGCCTTTGGGCGGTAGGTAAAGGAAGTTCTACCAAACCGAGGTTTATCCATATCAAATACAAACCCAAAAAGGAAGCCAAAAAGAAAATAGCCTTCGTAGGAAAAGGTTTAACCTTCGACAGCGGAGGGCTCAATATAAAACCGGATCAGTTTATGAAAACGATGAAAATGGACAAGGCGGGAGCCTGCGCCGTATTAGGAATATTCAAAGCCCTCGGAGAATTGCAAAAACTCGGTAAGGCTCCTGAAAATATCGAAGTTCACGGCTTTATTGGGGCAGCCGAAAATATGCCGGACGGAAACTCCTACAGACCTGACGATGTTATAAAAATGAGAAATGGAAAAACCGTAGAGGTGGGCAACACCGATGCGGAAGGTAGAATTACCCTCGGTGATGTTTTAACCTACGCCAGCGAACAAAAACCGGACTGCATTATCGACATGGCAACCCTTACCGGCGCCTGCGTTGTGGCACTCGGTGAATACACCGCCGGAATTTTTGGCAACGAGCAAGAGTTTATCGACCAATACCTTGAACAATCCAAAGCCAGCGGGGAGAGAATGTGGCAACTACCCCTCGACGATGAACTTTTAAGAGAAAATATCAAAAGCGATATCGCCGATATTTCCAACATAGGTAAATCCCGTTACGGCGGAGCTATAACGGCCGCAATGTTCCTACAGGAGTTTATAGGAGAAAAAGATGGAAAGCAAATTCCTTGGATACATATAGATATCGCAGGACCCGCTTGGGCTAATAAACCTTACCTATGGCATCCACAAACTGGAGGAACGGGTTTCGGTGTAAGGACGGCTCTTTATTACCTATTTGAGGAAGATAAAAATTAAAACATAAAAAGTTAAGGTTAATTATTTTCCACTTTTTGTTTATATTCGTTAAATTTATTCCAAATAAGGTCTTTTAGGTGCAATTTTTCCCTTTTAAGTTGTTCTAATTCCATTTCCAAGGACGGAGTCATTGGATTATGTTTTTCCAATTTATCGGTTTTTACATTTAATTCATAGTGTTTATCCACCCATTCTTTGAAATTTTCATCATTTTCATAAAGTTCTATAAAAAGTTTTTTGTCTTTTTCATTTTGTAGTTCTTTTAAAAATAGGCCTTTTTTCATCTTAAACCTCCTTCAGGTTGTAAATTACAAAGTTAAAACTTTATGTTGGTTATTACAAGTCTTGTATTTAAAAGTTGAAAATGGCTAAAATAGCTTAATTTTGTTATCCTTACTTTTAGCCCTCTGCTTTATTCCAATCTTGTTTTCTTTTTCTATTTTTGCTATATTAATAGCTTTGCGAAGGCGGTGGTAGCTCAGCTGGTAGAGCAGGGGACTGTGGATCCCCGGGTCGCGGGTTCGAGTCCCGTCCACCGCCCCATTCAATAAAATAACTCCTCTCGATGTTCGTAATATTTCACAACTTTGCTTCCCAAATAAAGCTCGAAGAGATGGCCCGCACCGCCTTGGCTTACGGGGCCGAACTTGTAGTTGTTTCAAAAGCAACCGGTATGGCGGCCCAGGCAGGTATTCCTACAGTAAGCAGACTTGTTTTCGAAAAGGGAGGAAAACTTCTGGTAACCCACTCCCTCGAAGAGGCTTTGGAAATTTTAAAACCCCAAAAGGTCTATTTAATAACGGACCTCGCGGAGGAAGAATTAAAACAAGAGGAAATCCAAGAAGGGAACGCTTACGTATTTTTCGGCAACTATCCGGTAAAAAAGGAAGAGGAATTGGGAGAAAAACGGTTCATTTCTCCCAAAGGGGTTTCGGAAGTTGCTCAAGTTTGTCTCCTTTTTGAAAGGGCAAAATAGAGGATTTACCGCCAATGGAGAAAAATCCCTTAAAACACCCTTTAGTGAAAGAACTGTTAGAGGAAACCGAAAGGGGGCTTAGAAAATACCTCGACCCTACGGTGGAAACGGTTTTAACGGTAGGAAACTATATAGTAGACGGCGGAGGAAAGCGGCTCCGTCCTTTACTGCTCCTTCTATTGGCCAAAGGTTTTGGAATAGAAAATAAAGCCCTTCGGGAGAGGATTGTTCCGCTGGCGGTTGGTATCGAATACATACATACCGCCTCCTTACTCCACGACGATGTGGTGGACGAAGCGGATACCAGGAGGGGAAAAAAGGCAGCCCACAAAATTTTTGGCAACGGGGTGGCTGTTTTAACCGGCGACTATATGTACGCAAACGCCCTCTACCTCTTTTCGGTTTACGGAAATCAAAAGATGATAGAGGTTGTCTCAAGGGCTGTTAAATGGATGGCGGAAGGTCAAGTTCTCGAACTCAAAAAGGTTGGGGAACTAATCGATGAGGAAACCTACTTTCAAATAGTTGACGGTAAAACTTCGGCGCTTTTTGCAGCCGCAACCGCCGTAGGCGCCCTCTCCGCAGATTATGAAAATTGGAAGGCCCTTTGGGATTTCGGACTTAAAATAGGCAGGGCTTTTCAGCTTATCGACGATGCCCTCGATTACGATGGAGACCAAAAAAAGGTCGGAAAACCTTTAGGACAGGACCTCAAAGAGGGAAAAACCACCTACCCCCTCCTTTCGGTTTTGGAAAAAATCGACCTTTCCAAGGTCAAAAAGGCTTTAACTTCCACAAACGGCGAGGGTATTGAAGAGGTTGTTAACCTTGTAAAGGAACTAGGAGGCGTAGAAAAAACCAAAGAGAGGGCAAGGTTGGAACTTTCCGAAGCAAGGGATATTTTGGAAAAAACACCTTTGGAAGGAGAGATAAAAAAAATACTGCTGCAATTGGTAGACTTTATTGTTGAGAGGACCTATTAAAGGGAACTGTTTAAGGTTTTCTTTTTATAGGAAAATAGTGGGCTAAAATCTCGTATTTAATAAAAAGTTTAAACCCACCCGAAGTTCCGCATTTTTGGGGTAGTTGACTTATATTAGTTTCCAGTAAAACTTTCCTCTTAGGTAGGACCTACAATTTTCTCCTTGCAATGGAGGTAATAAAAGAGGAGCTCCCCAACGGGGTAACCGTTTTAATAAAGCCTACCAAAGGATTGGGTATAGTGGCCTGTTCCATCTTTATTAGGGGCGGTATTTTGGACGAAACTTTACCGGGCGAAACCAACCTAACAACCTACCTCCTCCTAAAGGGTTCCAAAAAATTTAACAAAGACCAAATTTCGGAAACTTTTGAAGATTATGGCGGCGGTATAGGAACGACAACCGCAGATGAATACTCAATTATTGAGTTTTCAACCAAAGTTGAGGGTCTTAAAAAGGGATTGGAGGTTATTAGAGACCTTTTAACGGAACCCACATTTCCCGAAGAGGACCTTGAAAGGGAAAAGAAAAACACAATAACCGCCATAAGATCGAAAAAGGAGCATCCCTTTAGGTTTGCATATTCGGAGTTAAAAAAACTCACTTTCGAAGGAACACCCTACGAAAGAGATACCCTTGGGGACGAGGAAAGCGTTCAAAATTTCACACGAAAGGAGGCTTTTAGGAGGTGGGGGCAACTCCTTAAGGGCGATAGATTTGTAGTTTCCCTCGTAGGGGATATAGAGAATCCCAAAGAGACCTTAAAGTGGTTGGAGGAAAACTTTAAAGAAATACCCAAGGGGGAGTTTGAATATCCCCGCTACGACAAGCGGATTGAAAAGGATATAACCAAAACCGTTAAAAGGGAAGGGAGTCAATCTACCATTTTGTGTGCTTTTAACTTCCCCGACTACAGAAGTTCCCAATATTGGGCAGGTAAAGTTTTAAACGCCGTTATAGGTGACGGTTTTACCTCTCTCCTCTTTAGGGAGCTAAGAGAAAAGAGGGGCTACGCCTACGCAACCACCTCCTTTTACCCGACCAAGATAAATATGCCGAGGCTCTTTACCTATATAGGAACCGCCCCCAAAAAGACGGCAAAAGCTTACGAAGATATGCTCAAAGTGGTAAAGGAGTTCCCCTTCGGGAAAAAAGATATGGAGGTTGCCAAAAAGAAAATAGTGGGAGACTGGCTAATGGACCACCAAACCAGAGCGCGCCAGGCGTGGTATTTAGGGTGGTTCGAAACGGTGGGCCTCGGCTACGAACTGGATAAACATTACACGGAAAAAATAAGGGAAGTTCCTTTCGAGGAGGTTCAAAAACTCCGTGAGGAATACCTTACAAAGGGTCCCCGCCACGCGGTTATAGTTTCTCCTTAAATTTCCCCTTTATGGCTCTTGATGAAGCCTACCTCCTTATAGAGGATAGGTTTGGTTTCATTTCCGAAAAGGTTCCGAAAATTTTCAAACCTCAGCTGGTGGTTAAAAACCTTTCAAAACGGGAGGTGGAGTTTTTAAAAGGTTGTAAAAACCCTAAAGGGTTTCCCTTACCTCCTTCCGAACCGGAGGTTCCCCAAGCGAAAAATTACACCCTAAATGTGTTTTTTAGACTCGCTTACTCCAAAGGGGTGGACTTTTCAAAAAGCTACCTTATAGAGGAGTTTGAAATTATCGAAACCAAGCCGGTGGAGTTTGAAATGAAATTTTTAGCCGGTAGGGTACCCTTTATAGATATTTCTCGCATCTATTGGTACAAGTTGAAAACTATTCGTTAAGTAGTTGGAAATCTATTTTTTGCTAATAAATACCTTGACAAAACTATTGTTAGGTTTAACTTTAACTTGTAAATCAAAAAATGTCAAAAATGGAGGCAAACCAATGGTAAATGAAAATATGCTTTCAAAAAAAGCAAAAGAATATCTCGATTTGGCTAAAGAGATAGCAAAGCAGTATAAAGACTATAAAGCGGATACCGACCACCTACTTTTGGCTTTTCTTTCCGATAAAGAGAGCCCCCT
>JALSNH010000010.1 GCA_026987085.1 Aquificota bacterium
GCCTCTTTAATAGAGGCTAAAGATTACTTGGCAGGAAAACTTTTAGAACAAATTTTTGGAGGAGGTAAAGGAGCTATGAAAGATATGACCCAAGAACTTAAAGAGGAAGAAAAGAGCGCCCTTGAAAGGTTTACCGTTGATTTAACCAAACTTGCGGAGGAAGGAAAACTTGACCCCGTTGTGGGTAGGGATAGGGAAATTAACCAAACTATCGAGGTTCTATTAAGGAGAAAGAAAAACAACCCCGTATTGGTGGGTGATGCGGGTGTAGGTAAAACCGCAATTGTAGAAGGTTTAGCTCAAAAGATAGTAAATAAAGAGGTTCCACCCGAACTTCAGGATAAGAGAATTCTCGCCCTCGATATGGCCGCATTGATGGCTGGAACCAAGTACAGGGGTGAGTTTGAAGAGCGCCTCAAAAAGCTCCTCGATGAGGTTAAAAAGGAAGGCAACGTAATCCTATTTATCGACGAAATACATACCGTTGTTGGTGCCGGTAAAGCGGAAGGCGCAATGGATATGGCCAACATTATGAAACCGGCCCTCGCAAGGGGTGAAATAAGGGTTATCGGAGCAACTACCGTAGATGAATATAGGAAGTATATCGAAAAGGACCCCGCATTGGAAAGGAGGTTCCAACCTATCTATGTTGAAGAGCCTTCGGTAGAAACCACCATTGAAATTTTGAAAGCTTTAAGACCCAAATTTGAACAGCACCACAAAGTGAAAATCTCCGACGACGCTATAGAGGCCGCCGCGGTATTGACCCATAGGTATGTAACCAACCGTAAGCTTCCCGACAAAGCCATCGATGCCCTCGACCAAGCCTGCGCAAGGAAAAAAATCTCCGTTGTAATGCCTCCGCCCGAGCTTCAAGAAATAGAAAGACAGCTAAGAAAAATAGAAGAAGAGATTGTTGAAGCCAACCTTAAAGGAGATTACGAAAAAGAGGCCGAACTCAAAATTAAGAAAATCGAACTGGAGAAAAAACGCAACGAGCTCCTCAAAAAATACGGTTCTACCGAGACACGTATAAATGCTCTAAAAGAGGAAATTAAAAAGATTGAAGAAGAGATTAAAAAAGCTGTTGAGTCCGGAGATGTAGACAAGGAATATGAACTCAAAAAACGCCTCATTGAGTTAGAAAAAGAACTTAAGAAACTTGAACAGCAAAAAGCGGAAGAGCTCGTAGTTACCTACGACGATGTAGCAGCGGTCGTTAGCGAGTGGACCGGTATCCCTGTAAGCAAACTCAAAGAGGAAGAAAAACAAAAACTCCTTAAGTTGGAAGATGAGCTTCATAAACGCGTTGTGGACCAAGACCACGCCGTTAAAGCGGTAGCCGAAGCCATTAGAAGGGCAAGGGCTGGCCTTAAAGACCCCAAACGTCCCATAGCAAGCTTTATGTTCTTAGGACCTACCGGAGTAGGTAAGACCGAATTGGCCAAAGCGTTGGCGGAGCTCCTCTTTGGCGATGAGGATGCAATGATTAGGCTCGATATGTCCGAATTTAAAGAGGAACACTCGGTTGCCAAATTGATAGGAGCTCCTCCCGGATAC
Organism: Aquificota bacterium; assembly: GCA_026987085.1. Taxonomy (GTDB): domain Bacteria; phylum Aquificota; class Aquificia; order Aquificales; family QOAS01; genus QOAS01. The sequence continues at coordinate 1,561 of JALSNH010000010.1, forward strand.
GTTGGCTACGAAGAGGGCGGTAAACTTACCGAAGCTGTAAGGAGAAAACCCTACTCTGTAATTTTGCTCGACGAGATTGAAAAGGCCCACCCGAGGGTATTTGACCTATTCCTCCAAGTGCTGGACGACGGTAGACTTACCGACTCCAAAGGTAGAACCGTAGACTTCAGAAACACCGTTATTATCATGACCTCCAACGTAGGTAGCCAATATCTGCTTAATATTCCTCTCGATGCCGACGAAGAGACACTAAATAGAGAGTTCGAAAAGGCTAAAGAAAAGGTCCTCGAAGAGCTCAAAATGAGGTTTAGACCCGAATTCCTCAACAGGATTGACGAAATTATCACCTTCAAACCGCTAACTATGAAAGAGCTCTTACAAATTGTGGACCTCCTCATTAAGCGGGTAAACGAAAGGTTGGCCGACCGCAATATGAAGATAGAACTCACCGAAGATGCTAAAAAGGAACTGGCAAGGAGAGGTTACGACCCCGCCTTTGGTGCCAGACCTCTAAAGAGAACCATTCAAAGGTATATTGAAACTCCCTTGGCGGACTACATTTTGGAAGGTAAATTCAGAGAGGGTGACCATATAGTGGTCGACTACGATAAGGAGAAAGGAGAATTTGTTTTCCTCAAAAAGGAAGAGTTTGAAAAACAAAAACCTCAAAAAGAGGAGAATAACAACAAAGAAAACCAAAAAGAGGAGAACAAATAGCTCTTTGTTCCATAATTAGTTATTCCTAACTTTCTCTATTCCTCCACTTTCTGCGGTAAAAATAACCTCTTAATAAGTTAAAGCCATTCGGAGGTTTTCAAATTGAATATCGACTGGAACGAAGTGGAAGTTTTGGAAAAATTTTTCTCCAACTTTAGCGCCCAAGTTTTGGCTCAGCACCCCTGCAGGATTGATGTAGGAACGCTCCTTAACTGGCTCTATAGTGGTCAAAAGGTCCTTATTTTGGATATAAGAACTCCCAACGAGTATAGGACGGTAAAGTTAAATCTAGAAAACTCTTTATGGATTCCTATGAACGAACTCTTTAAAAGGGAAAATATCGAAAAACTAACCCAATACGGGGACCATAAAATTGTGGTAGCCTGCCGTTCGGGGGTTAGGTCCCTTGTGGCAACTGCCTTCCTCCAAAGGGTTGGTTTTAGAAATGTCTACTCCCTCGAAGGGGGTATTACCGCCATCGTAAGCGCGGTCCCCTATGGGGATTGAACTTTTATGATAAAAAATTTACATACGTTCTGTTTACTTGCCCGCTTTTTAGGCACGAATAAGGGGTAGTGTGAGCCTACCCAAACTTGCATCTCTGATAGGTGATAGTTTTACTTTCCATAATAAGTCTTAATAAAAACTCTTTTTCCTCTAAAAGGAAGCCATTAAACTCGATACTTTCGGAGGTTGTTAAATATGGGACATACAATAGCTGAAAAAATAATAGCGGCACATGCGGGAAAAAAGGAGGTTTTTCCCGGCGATATGGTAATGGCTAAAGTTGATTTAGTGCTGGCAAACGATATAACCGCTCCTTTGGCTATCAAAGTATTGGAAGAACACGGTATAGATAAGGTTTTTGACCCTGAAAAAATTGCCCTCGTAATGGACCACTTTACACCTCCTAAAGACATAAAGGCTGCCACCCAAGTTAAGTATGTAAGAGAATTTGCCAGAAAACATGGAATAAAACACTACTACGACGGCGGTGAGGTGGGAATAGAACATACCCTTTTACCGGAAAAAGGTTTGGTAAGGCCCGGAATGCTTGTTGTTGGTGCCGACTCCCACACCTGTACTTACGGAGCTTTAGGAGCCTTTTCTACCGGAATGGGTTCCACCGATATAGCTTTTGCTATGGCCACCGGCGAGGTTTGGTTAAAGGTTCCCGAAACAATGAAATTCATTTACAGAGGAAAACTAAAGAAATGGGTTACCTCTAAAGATCTAATTCTTTACACTATAGGCCAAATAGGAGTTGATGGAGCTCTCTATAGGGTTATGGAGTTTGATGGTGAAGTTATTAGAAATCTTTCCGTTGAAGCAAGGTTAACTATGGCAAATATGGCTATAGAAGCCGGTGGAAAGGCCGGAATAATAGCACCCGATGAAAAGACAGTTCAATATGTGAAAGAAAGAACCGATGCTCCTTTTGAACTCTACTACTCGGACCCCGATGCAGAATACCACTCCGTTTACGAATGGGATGTTAGCGATTTAGACCCCGTAGTGGCCCATCCATTTTCTCCCGATAATGTTAAAAGCGTATGGGAAAGCACCGATATAACCATAGACCAGGTATTTATAGGTTCCTGCACCAACGGCAAATATGAAGATTTAAAAATAGCCGCCGAAATTTTAAAAGGTAAAAAGGTCCACCCTTATGTAAGATGCATAGTAATTCCCGCAACTCCCGGTGTTTATAAAAGGGCCCTTGAAGAGGGCATTATTCAAACCTTGCTCGATGCAGGATGCGTTATAGGACCCTGCACCTGCGGTCCTTGCTTGGGTGGTCATATGGGAATATTGGCTCCCGGAGAGAGGGCTGTATCCACTTCCAATAGAAATTTCCCCGGAAGAATGGGACACGTAACGGCAGAGGTTTACTTGGCTTCACCCGCCGTAGCTGCAGCATCGGCCGTTTTAGGTAGAATAGCCCACCCCGAAGAGGTTGTTGGAAAAGAGGAACCTATAACCGTTTAAAAATCTTACTTTTCTATTATTGTTTCCTTTATTTTCATTCCGAAATGCCTACCCGCTTCCTCCACATAACCTAAAACCTTATCTCCCGGTTTTAAATCTACTACCGATATAGGTTCACCGTTGGGTTTAGTAAGTCTTATGGTTTCCGCATTTTGTAATACCGCACTAACTTTCTTTCCTTCCTTTGTTTTTCCCTCTATAAGAAGCATAGGTCTTCTTTCAACTTTTGCTCTGCCAACATAAACCAATCTTCCCTCTCCCTTGTAGTTATACACCATTACCGCTGTTCCCGCTTCCAACTCACAAAGATACTTAGTTTTGTTTTCCGGAATCCTTATATACATATGAACCGCACCGGCGTTAACCCTAAAGGGTCTTGAAGCAACATACGGATTCTCTTCCGTTTCAGCGTGAACTAGCAACATACCGGCCGACGAATTGCCTACAAGCATTCCTTCACCTCTTTTAAGTAAAGAGGTGGTATCCACACAAACGCGGTCTCCCAATCCCAAAGGAAGAACTTTGGTTATTTCAACTTCCACAAGCGGAAGTTTTTCTCTGTATTCTTTTACAGCGCTACCTACTTTTTTTATCTCATTAAGATTGTTTGTTTTTAAAACAACTCCCTCGGAACCGATTTCCAAAGTTGTAATGGCAGTTTTAGCCTCCTCAGCATTTTTTACAACCATATAGACATCTCTCTTCTGAGCCAGAATATTTTCTAAAGGAATAATGGTCCAGTCGGTTGTTTCTATAATTACGGGAATAGGCAGTTTTGCCGCCAATTCTTCATCAGCTTTTCCTTCAATTTTTACATAGGCAACATCGCAATCCGAAATATTGTCTCCCTTTTGAGGGAAGCATAACCTTTTATCAGCTTTAGGAGAGGGAGCTATTACCTCAACCTTGGCGAGTTTCTTAACTTCTTCAACATGCTCCTTTGAAGGAATAACTATAGCATCTGCTCCACTTTCAATGGCTGTAGTTATAGCCTTTTTATCGAAGGGTTCTACCCAATACCAGAATTTCTTCATAAGGGAATAATTATTCTTTGCAAAAACGGCCTCTATAGATGGAATTAAGAAATATTTACCTAGAAAGTGTAGAAGATTTCAATTTAAACTTAAACACTCACAAGGAGGGCAAAAATGGATAATTTCACATTAAAAGGTTCTATAATTGCCTTGATAACACCTTTTAAAAATAACGGTAAGGAAGTTGACTACGAAAGTTTAGGAAAACTTATCGATTTTCAAATAGAAAACGGAACCGATGCAATATTGGTATGCGGAACCACCGGCGAAAGTCCAACACTTACATATGATGAGCACAGAAACGTTATAAAATTTGCCGTCGAATATACAAAAGGTAGGGTTCCCGTAATTGCCGGAACGGGTGCTAACTCTCTTCATGAAGCCTTGGAGCTCACCGCATTTGCCAAAGAGGTGGGAGCCGACGCCGCACTGGTTGTTGTGCCCTATTACAATAAACCTTCCCAAGAAGGTATTTACCGCCACTTTAAAACCTTAGCTACCGAAGTAGATATACCGATTATTGTTTACAACATTCCCGGAAGAACCTGTAGGGAGATTGAAGTTTCAACCCTTGCCCGCCTTAGGGAAGAGTGTCCCAATATAGTAGGTTCCAAAGAAAGTGTAGGCAATATGGACCGGATTTCGGAGCTTAAAAGTAAATTGGGCGAAGATTTTATAGTTCTTTCGGGAGACGATAGTTTAACCTTGCCGATGATGGCCCTAGGAGCCAGTGGAGTAATATCGGTAGCCAACCATATCCTTCCCAAAGAAGTTAGGGATATGGTTCATTCTGCTTTGAGCGGAGATTTTAATAAAGCCCGCAAGCTTCACTACAAGCTATTTCCACTATTTAAAGCCCTTTTTATGGATACAAACCCTATTCCGGTTAAAACAGCTACCTGGATGCTAGGACTTATAGAGGAAAAATCCTTTAGGTTGCCCCTTTGCGAAATGTCGTCTGATAAGGAGAACCAACTAAGGGAAGTTCTTAAATCTTACAACCTTAAAGTGGTTCGTTAAATTTTCTTCACCTTTAAAGTAGTTTCTCCTTATTATGTCCCTTTTAAGGATTAAGGAAGGTTCTGCACTCTTGGAGGTTCCACAAAAAGTTGTAGAACACATAACCGAAAAAAATGAGGTTTTTTATAATCCCGCAATGGCTGTCAATCGCGATTTAACTATACTCCTCCTAAGGGTTTTTGTAAAAGAAAAAGATAGACCAATAAAGGTTGCAGAACCTTTGGCAGCTTCCGCAATAAGGAGTGTGAGAATTCTTAAAGAAGTTCCGAACGTTGAGAAAGTTTATATAAACGACCTCTCGTTGGAAGCTCTCAAATATGCACGTAAAACGCTAGAGTTAAATCAAATAGATGCTTCCAAATACGAGATATGGAACGAAGATGCCAACGTTTTTCTTCTAAAAACCAAGTATTTCGACTATATAGATATAGACCCTTTCGGGAGTCCCGTCGATTTTTTAGATGCGACTGCTAAAGCCTTAGCTCACAGAGGAATAGCCGGCATAACAGCAACAGATACCGCCCCCCTCAGCGCTACCTACCCCAAAACCTGCTTGAGAAGATATTTTGCCAAACCTATAGAAAATGAGTTCTACCACGAAGTGGGTTTAAGAATTTTAATAAAAAAAATAGCGGAATACTTCTTTCAGTACGATATACCTATAGAGGTTCTGTTTTCATACTCCTACCTCCACCATTTTAGGGTTTTTGTTAAAAGATATAGAGGTGCCAGAAAGGTTGATGAAATTTTAAAAAACAAAATAGGTTTTTTACTTTACTGCCACAAATGTTTGTATCGGTCTGCTTTACCTTTTACCGACCTTAGGAATATAGATTTAACTTGTCCCGTTTGTGGACATAAATTAGATTGGGCAGGACCGTTATGGATAGGTGAACTTTGGAATACCGACTATGTAGAACAAATGGCTAAGGAAACTAAACATATAGAGGTAAAAGATGAAACCAAAAAACTTCTGACGGTTATAAGTGAAGAAAGTAAACTCCAAACGGTCGGATTTTACACTATATCCTCACTAGGTAGGGCCTTGAAATTACCAACTTTACCTTCCAAAAAATTTTTGTTAAAAACATTAAATGCAGTTTCTACACACTTTACCGGAGAAGGTTTTAGAACCTTAGCATCTCATAAAAAAGTTATAGAAACCATAACACGTTATCTTTCCGGTAAATCAAATTAATTTTTTTCATTAAATTTTTTTTAAAACTGCTTTTATAACCTCCCAAGGATTTTTTTTATACTTCCTTCCAAAAAGGATTATTTCATCTTTAGATAAAATTTTTAGAGCTAAAAGAAATTGTAAAAATTGAGGAACATTTTTCCAAAATTTATTTAAAGCTCCTCGTTCAAAATCCAATAAAAAAACCTTTCGATTATTTACCAAAACATTTGTAAAAGGTCTTTGAAATTCATCTTTAAAAACTCCTAATTTATCCAGACAGTAGGAATAAATTAAAAGTTTCCTCAAGATAATTTTGCTATCCTTATTATTAGAAGTTTTTAAAAATTGTTTGAAGGTAATTCCTTCAATAAATTCGTATACAAAAAAATCTTCTCCTATATAGATTAACTTCGGAACAAAAAAAATACCTTTTTCATTTAAAAATTTTAAAATTAAAGCCTCTTTTTTGAAGGAGGGAATTAACTCTTCCTTAGCGGGAACCTTAACAGCAAACCTTTTATTATTAAAATTCAAAGTATATATAATACCTCTATATCCTTTAGAGTATTCTTTTAAAGAAAAGTTTTTTTGAAAATCCTTAAATTTTATGGCATCTTTTGGAAAATCGAACATTTTAGTTATACATTCAAAGGGCTGGCAGCGACCTACTTTCCCGTGCCGCGGTCCGGCACAGTATCATCGGCGCTGGGGGGCTTAACTGCCGGGTTCGGAATGGGACCGGGTGTTTCCCCCCCGCTATGGCCACCAGCCCTCTT
>JALSNH010000011.1 GCA_026987085.1 Aquificota bacterium
TAAAGGTTCTATAAGAGAAGAGGTTAAAACTACATCACCCAAAGAGGAAAACCTTAAAAGAACAACCGTTTTCATTTGAGGAATTTAAAAGGTTATTCGAAAACCTAAAAAGGCGGTGGATTAAAAAAGCCTAAAAAAAGGTTTTGGTTTATTCTGTTAACGTGCGTAGTAATAATTCTTTATAAAAACCTGCTAAAGTTTTATATTAAAATTTTAGTAAAGCTATTGGAGGTTGGAGATGGCCGAAAAAATTATCGGTATAGACTTGGGAACGACCAACTCCGTTGTTTCGGTAGTTGTCGGAGGCGAACCGGTTGTTATACAAAACCAAGAGGGTAGCAGAATAACTCCGTCGGTAGTTTCTTGGACCAAAGAGAAGGAAATTTTGGTGGGAGAACCGGCAAAAAGAAGGGCAATTTTAGACCCTCTAAATACCGTCTATGAAAGTAAAAGGTTCATAGGCCGTAAATACGACGAGGTAAAAGACATTATCAACCGTGTTTCTTATAAGGTAGTAGCCGACGAAAAGGGCGATGCGGCCTTCGATATTCCCAACGCCGGCAAGTTGGTCAGACCCGAGGAGGTTGGAGCCCACATTCTTAGAAAGCTCAAAGAGGCGGCCGAAGCCTTCTTAGGTGAGGAGGTTAAAAAGGCAGTAATTACCGTTCCCGCCTACTTTAACGAAAGGCAAAGGCAGGCCACAAAAATGGCCGGAAAATTGGCCGGCCTCGATGTGGTAAGGGTTTTAAACGAACCTACCGCCGCAGCGCTCGCCTACGGACTTGACAAGAAGGAAAACGCAAAAATCCTCGTTTACGACTTTGGTGGCGGAACCTTCGATGTTTCTATTCTCGAAGGTGGCGAGGGCGTTATAGAGGTAAAAGCTACCGCAGGAGACCCATTCCTCGGCGGAGCCAACATCGACGAAAGGATAATGGATTGGCTCATTGAAGAGTTCAAAAAGGAAACCGGCATAGACCTCAGGCAGGATAAAACCGCCCTCCAAAGGCTCAAAGAGGCGGCCGAGCAAGCTAAAAAGGAGCTCTCCTTCAAGATGGAAACCGAAATTTCGCTACCCTTCATAACCATAGACCCGGAAACCAAGCAGCCGCTCCACCTGCAAAAGAAACTCACCAGAGCCCGCCTCGAGCAGATGA
>JALSNH010000012.1 GCA_026987085.1 Aquificota bacterium
TTTGCAAGGAGCATTTTTAACTTTCCCTTTTTGGGTTCTCTTTGTAAAAACCCGCCTTGCGGAATGCCTTCCTTATTCCCCTCACCGCCTGTTTTATTCTCATTTCGTTCTCCACAAGGGCGAACCTAACCCAACCCTCTCCGTGCTTGCCAAACCCGACACCGGGAGAAACGGCAACCCCCGCCTCGTAGAGGAGGAATTTTGAAAACTCCAAGGAGTCCATTTTTAGATTTTCCCTAAAGTGGTCCGGTATTTTTGCCCATACAAACATGGTGGCTTTCGGTTTTTTAACCTTCCAACCGAGGCGGTTTAAGCCCTCCACAAGGTGGTTTCTCCTCTTTTCGTATACCTTTGCGATGTTTCTTATTACCGAATAGTCACTTTCGAGGGCAACTATTGAGGCAACCTGTATGGGGGTAAACACCCCGTAGTCGAGGTAGCTTTTGAGCCTTTGAAGGTTCCAAATTAAGGTCTTATTTCCAACCGCAAAGGCTACCCTCCAACCGGCCATAGAAAAGCTTTTGGAAAGTGAATAGAGTTCTACCGCAACATCTTTAGCACCCTCCACCTCCAAAATGGAGGGCGGAACGTAGTCGTCGAAGTAGATATCGGCGTAGGCGTTGTCGTGAATTACCCAAAGGTCGTTTTGCTTTGCAAATTTAACTATCTCCTTAAAAAACTCCTTAGAAACGGTTAAGGTGGTCGGATTGTGGGGAAAGCTCAACACCAAAACCTTTGGAGCCGGCAAAGAGGAGTTGTAGATATCGTAAAGTCTCCTCATAAATTCTTCGTAAAACTCTTCGCCTTCCACTTCCATAGGTAGGGGCAGGGCCCTTACTTCCGCCCCCACTATTATCGGCGCATAGTAGTGTATCGGGTAGGTCGGGGTGGGAACTATCACCGAATCGCCCGATGAGAGCATTGCCAACATAAGGTGGGAATAACCCTCTTTGGCACCTATTGTTAATATCGCCTCCGTTTCGGGGTCTATATCAACACCGAACCTTTTTTGGTAAAAGTTGGCTATAGCCCTCCTTAGGCGGGGAATACCTCTTGAGGAGGAGTATCCATGAACGTTCTTTTTTTGGGCCACCTCACAAAGCTTATCGACAATATGTTTGGGCGGAGGAATATCGGGGTTTCCCATTCCAAAGTCTACTATGTCCTTTCCCTCCTTACGGAGTTGGTATTTAATCTTGTTAACGTGTTCGAATACGTATTCGGGCAACCTCTGTATGCGGGGAAATTCGAACAGTTCTTTTTCCATCTTCGGTTAAAAGGATAAAGGTTAACCTAAAAGGGTTTTAAAAGGAGTTAAAAACCTCAAAAGGTTTTATTTAAATCTCTCCTCCTTCCAAGGGTCTCCTATAAGGTGATAACCTCTCTCCTCCCAAAAACCATCTTTGGGTTCGTTTGTAATTTCCAAGCCCCAAACGTATTTTGCGCTTTTCCATGCGTAGAGTTGGGGAACAACCAATCTCAATGGATATCCGTGTCTTTTTGGAAGAGGATGTCCCATAAATTTGTAAGCCAAAATAGTATCCTCTTCAAACAGATACCTTAAAGGGAAGGTTGTTGTATAACCTTCCAAACAGTGGACCCTTACCCACTTTGCCCCCTCTTTGGGTTTAGCCCTTTGCATAATTTTCTTTGTTTGAATACCCTCCCAAACGGTTTCGGCAACGCTCCATTTGGTAACGCAATGGAAATCGGCAACTAACTCTACCGGTTCAAAACTAGTAAGCAGCTCTTGGTAGGTAAACTCTAGGGGGTTTTCAACTTCACCCCAGACCTTAAAGCGGTATCTTTCCATATCCCAGTCGGGAATATCGCTGACTATATCGTAAACGATGGGTGCTCTAATAAACTTTTGGTTAGGTGGAAGTTCGCCTTTAAGTCTCCTTTCGATGGTCGGGGAAATTATCCTTCTTTTTGCCATTAGCCCTTTAGATAGCAGGTTTTAAAGAGCAAACAAATGGCCAATTTCAGGAAAGAAAACCTTTTAGAGCTTCCCAAACTTCAATAGGAGAAACCGCGAAGCGGCATTCTTCGGTTCCCGTTTTACAAACTTTGGGATTTGGCTTACAGGGGTGGCAGGATAGATTTTTAGGCTCAAAAAAGAGCCCCCTTCGGGGGAAAAATCCGTAGTAGGAGGAGGTGGCACAGTAGACCGTTATAACCGGCGTTTTAACCGCCTCTGCAATATGGACCGGTGCGCTATCGTTGGATATTACCAACCTCGAAAGTTTTATAATGTGAACGAGCTCCCTTACGGAGGTCCTCCCTACCAAATTTATAACCTTCGAAGGGTCTTTTAATTTCGAAACCACCTTTTGGGTTACCCTTTCATCCTTCCCCTTGGCGCCTATTAAAACAACCGTCCAACCCTTGGAGGTGATTTTCTCTATTAGCTCCGCAAAGTGAGAAGAACTCCACCTTTTGGGTTCAAAATTGGCGGAGGGAGCAACCACCACAAACTCCTTAGGTAGTTCAAATTTTTTCTCTGCCACCTTTAAAAGGTTCTTATCTATCGGTAAAAACAATTTGTCGGTAAAAGTTTTTAAACCGACCGCTTTAAGGAGCTTTTGGTTTCTTTCCACCTCGTGGATTCCCCAAGAATGCTCTACCCTCTTTGTGTAGAGAAAGGATAGTTCCGCACTACTAAAGCCGACCCTTTCATCTATTGAGGCCAAAAATAGCGATAGTGAAGTTCTCGCCCCCCTTTGCACTCCAAAAGCCAAATCGCTACCCTTAACGGTTTTTATCACCCTCCAAGTTCCTTTTAAAGTTTTCTCCAAAGGAACAATCCTCAAATTGGGGTGGAAATTTTTAAAAAGTTCAACCGCAAAAGGTCGGGCTACCAAAAAAATTTCGGCGGAAGGTAGATTTTCAAATAGGTTCAACAAAAGGTTGGAAGTTAAAACCAAATCCCCCAAAAAGGCAGATTGCCAAACAACAACCTTTAGTGGAAAAGTTTTTTCCATCTTCCTTGCATAGTGTAGTTAAACAAAATAGGGATTGGAGACATCGCTTATAGAGTCCCTTTTGGAAAAATAACCCTTGGTATTTTCTGATACCAGAGCTATTCTTTAACAAACTCCACTTCTATAGGTCTTGTTATGAAACTTCAAGAGGAAAGTCTTTAAGGTTTTCTCCTTCTCTATAACCTCTAACGGTAAAATTTTACCCCCGCGAGCCACCTATTATTGGTAGACATAGAAAGTGCCACCCTATAAATGGATTACCAAACAATTTAGCTATCTCCTTTGGCGGAGCTAAAGGAAAACCTCCTTTAGTGGGAAACTCTACAAACAACGCCCTCCTTTCGGGGGTGTTTTACTCTTTAAAGTTTTCCCTCGAAGGGTTTATAACCGAATACCACCGAAAGTATGGAATTAAAAAAGTCCTCTTTAGCGGTGGGTATTCTCACCTCTTTAGGGAGGTTTTGGAAATTCCCTTACCTATTGAGGTTAGGTTTTTTGAGAACTTGACCTTAATGGGAATTAAAAGGTTTGTTGAAACTCTAAAGGGAGAGGGTTAATAATTACATCCGTTAGCATCACATGTTGCTACATCCATTGCATCGCTGCCTTCTACTGCACAAAATACTCCTCCACTTCCAGGAACGCATGCCCAATAAGAACATTCGCCTTCATCAACATACTTAGACAACTTATTCATAGCTTCTGCATAAGACATCTCATAACCTCTTTCTTCAAATTCTTTCTTTAATTTTGGACAATTTAAAATGTTGTCCGCTATTGTTGACAAGGAAACATCGGGAGCATCACAATTAGCATAAGCATTTGAACAACCTGAGATTGTAAAAATATCTACTTCACCCCAAGGAGTTACCTCTGAATGTGAATATACTGCTTCAGCCCTTTCTCCAACAAGTTTATCATTGCTATATCTATAAAATTTCCATACATCCAAATTTTCGTTCGCCCTAATATAAAGCCCATTTTTTGGAACAGGTTTTCTTATCTTAACTATTCCTCCTCCTTCAGTTTTTCCATTTTTCTCTATAAAATAAAAATACCATCTAAATCCTTTTTTATCAACACCATCTTTAATTACTTCAATTCTAACAGGATATTTTAAGCTTGAAAGTTTCCTATAATTTTTATCAGAAACATACCATTTTATTTCACTATACGATTCATGTTTATTTGAAAAATCAAAGTTTTTTATTTCTTTATCTCTTATCTTAACTATTCCTCCTCCTTCAGTTTTTCCATTTTTCTCTATAAAATAAAAATACCATCTAAATCCTTTTTTATCAACACCATCTTTAATTACTTCAATTCTAACAGGATATTTTAAGCTTGAAAGTTTCCTATAATTTTTATCAGAAACATACCATTTTATTTCACACTGACCTTTATCATTTTGATATTGTTTGTTTGCATAACATAAAGCAGCAGCTACTGGTTGAGCGGAATATTTAATATCGTTAACACTCAATCCAAACCCACCATTTGTTAAAATAAAAACACCTAGCAGAGCAGGGAGTATTCTCCCAAAACCCTTTTCCCTCACAGGGTTTTCCCTTCCTTTTGCCTCCATTTAAAGGAAATATTTACAATAAAAAACCCGCTTGAGGGAATTGCTAAAGAAATTTTTCCGTAGAAGGGTCTGTTTTTTCTCTAACACTAAAGGGATTGTTTTTTACCCTTCCTTTAAGAGGTTTTCTTCCTTTAACCACTTTTCCACCTTTTGGGGGTCTATTTCTAATATCTCTCCTATTTGTTTGGGAGTTAGTTTTAGTTTCCTGTAGAGGTTTATTGCATCCTGTTTTGCTTTGAGTTCCACCCCCTTTTCAATTCCTAGCTCTACCCCCTCCTTAAACAGTGGATGTTCCCTTACATCAAAAGTGATAGGCATCTTTTCAACCTCCTCTTTTAGTAAATTTAGCCTGTATTTCCTTAAACCCAAAATGTTGGTTAGATACTCTAAATACCTCCTCCTCTGATTGGGATTTGGTAGGTTTGCTATCTTTTGCAGTATCCTCCTAAGCTGCTCTATTTCGTTGTCCATCCTGCAAAGAACCGCAATCACCCAATCGCTCGGCTGGGAGCTTTCTATTAGGCTTTTGCAATCTACCTCTTTTAGGTCTACTATTTTGTAGGTGAAACTCAAGTAAGGGTTGGTAATTTTATTTTCCATCCTTTTAATGGGTTTTTCACCGACATAGATAACAACCTGAATGGGAACTTTATTGTGCTTTTCCAGGATGAGGAAGTGATAGTAAAGCATTCTCAGAGCCATTTTGGGGTCGTCGGTTGATTGGAACTCTATGTGGTAGATTTTGCCTTCGTATTCCATCAAAAGGTCTGCTTCTCTTTCAACCAATTTTGGGAGTTTTACATCTAAAAACTTTACCTTCTTAGGGTCTATTTCTATTCCTAATACCAACTTTAAAAGGTTTATGGGAGGGTCTTTGAATAGCCCTTTTAAGGATAGATCGTAGGTTTTCATTTATTTTCCATTTTTGTTGAATTCAAATGTGTTATTAATCTAAAAAGAACGATGATAGATAGCCACGCCCATCTCGATATGCTTCCTCCTGAACTTTTTGAGGCAACTATTAAATGTTTGGAAGGTGATTGTCCCAAAGGGGTAGAAATTCCTCTCTCGGCTGTTATAACGGTCGGTTGCGACGAAGAGGAAATTCCTAAGGCGGTTGGTATAGCCAACCGCTACGAAAAAGTGTGGGCTGCCGTCGGCTACCACCCTTACGAGGCGGATAAAGTTAACG
>JALSNH010000013.1 GCA_026987085.1 Aquificota bacterium
GCTAAAAAGGAGCTCTCCTTCAAGATGGAAACCGAAATTTCGCTACCCTTCATAACCATAGACCCGGAAACCAAGCAGCCGCTCCACCTGCAAAAGAAACTCACCAGAGCCCGCCTCGAGCAGATGATAGAGGATATTGTCGACCGCACTATGGATATTGTTAAAAAGGCTCTGGCCGATGCCAACTTAAAACCAGAAGAAATAGACGACGTTGTTTTGGTGGGTGGTTCGACAAGGATTCCTCTTGTTCAGAAAAAGATTAAAGAGTTCTTTGGTAAAGAGCCGCACAAAGGGGTCAATCCGGACGAGGTTGTAGCCGTAGGTGCGGCAATTCAGGGTAGCGTTCTCAGCGGTGAGAAAAAAGATGTTCTACTTATTGACGTAACTCCGCTCTCTTTGGGTATAGAAACTTACGGCGGTGCTATGACCGTTTTGATTCCGAGAAACACACCTATTCCGGTTAGAAAGTGCGAAACCTTTACCACCGTGACCGACTTTCAAACCGAGGTCGAAATTAAGGTTTACCAAGGTGAAAGCCCGATAGCTAAAGAAAACAAACTCCTCGGAACCTTTAGGCTTACCGGTATACCTCCCGCTCCGAGGGGCGTTCCCCAAATAGAGGTTTGCTTCGATATCGATGCGGACGGTATCCTCCACGTTACCGCCAAGGATAAAGCTACCGGTAAGGAGCAATCGATAACGGTTCAACCTTCCAGCGGACTTACCGAAGAGGAAGTTAAGAAAATGCTCGAAGAGTACGAAAAACATAAGGACGAATACGAAAGGAAGAAAAAACTTATCGAGCTTAAAAACCAACTCGACCAGATTGTTTATCCAATAGAAAAACTCCTTAAGGAGGTTCCCGATAAATTTACACCCGAAGAGAAGAAAGAACTTGAAGCTCTCGTTGTGGAGGCAAGGAAGGTAATAGAAACTTCCAGCGACCTAAGCGAGGTTGAAAATACCCTTAAGAAAGCCCAAGAGGTGGCGGCCAAGTATGCCCAAAAGCTCTACCAGTTAGGTCAGGAGCAACAGAAATCCGCCGAAGGCGGCAAATCTCAAGAAAATAAAGACAATAAAGGTGATAATAACGAAGGTCCTATCGACGCCAAGCCGGTAGATTAATTTAATCCGTGCATTACTTTTTAGCC
>JALSNH010000014.1 GCA_026987085.1 Aquificota bacterium
TAATCTATTGGGAGCCGCCCTTCGGGCGGGTTGTTTTTTAAGAGATTGTGAATTTGTTCAATTCCATCCGACCGTTTTAAAAAATACCGGCAAGCTTTTAACCGAAGCTCTAAGAGGAGAAGGAGCCTTATTAATAGACTCCCAAGGTAGAAGGTTTGTTAACGAACTTGGTCCCCGCGATGAGGTTGCCCGAGCTATATTCAACCAACTCAAAAAGGGCAGGAAAGTTTACCTCGACCTTCGTCCGTTGGTCAAAAAAGGAAAAACCCTTGAGGAGAAATTCCCCCAAGTATACAACCTATTAAGGGAAGAAGGTTTTGACCCTTACAGAGAACCTGTGCCGGTCGAACCGGCCGCCCACTATTTTATAGGCGGAATAGCTACCGACCTCGATGGGAAAACTTGTATCGATAATCTTTATGCGGTAGGAGAGTGCGCCAATACCGGTCTTCACGGAGCGAACCGTTTGGCTTCAAATTCCTTACTTGAGGCTGTAGCTTTTGGCTTACGAACGGCGGACGATTTGGTTTTAAAACTTCCTTTTGCGAAATTTACCGATATAAAACCTCCTAAAGGAGAGTTGGAGTTAAAACTACCCTTTAATTGGGACGAAAAGTTAAACCTCATAAGGTCCACCTTGTGGAACTATGTAGGAATTGTAAGAAAAGAGGAAGAACTTAAAGAGGCTCTGAAAATTTTCAATACCCTGCTTGAGGTTTTAGAACCTTTAGTATCCAACAATATAGAGGCTTTAAAACTATTTGACCTAACCTTGGTAGCAAAAGCTATAACCCTTGGAGCCCTAAAGAGAAAAGAAAGTAGAGGAACCCACTTTAGAGAGGACCATCCCGCGGAGCGGGAATTTTATAGAAAAATCCACTTTTCCTTTGACCTCGAAAGTTTACTTTCTGCCTTTTAAAAGCTTTTCCAACTGAGCAAAAGGTCCTGCAACCGTTCCTTTATTTTCTTCGGTTTTTATACCGCCACACTCCGGATGGCAGAGAGGTTTATAGGGAACATCGAGGATTATTTGTTCCCTTACCAGTTCTGTTAAATTTAAAGTATCCCCTTCAAGGGAAACGGTATTTAAATCGCTCTCCCGCAGGTGTTCCCTTTCGTTATAACCTCTTTGAGCTATAACCGTAT
>JALSNH010000015.1 GCA_026987085.1 Aquificota bacterium
AAAACTTCGTTAGTTAGGTTATTAACAGGGTCCAAAGGTGGGATAATCGGTTGTTTATGTCCCAACGGTTGGAAAAGGTATTTTCCGAGGGTAAAAAGCTGCTCGTTTCCTATATGATGGTCGGCTACCCGGACAAGGAAAGCTCCCGAAGGGCTTTTGAAATTTTAATAGAGAGCGGAAGCGATATTATCGAGGTGGGCTATCCCTTCTCCGACCCGGTGGCCGACGGTAGCACAATACAGGTCGCCCACGAGGTGGCCCTTAAAAACAATACCCGCTTTAAGGATGTGGTTGAAACCGTTTCCTATTTGAGAGAAAAATTTCCCCAAACGCCTTTGGTGGTAATGACCTACTACAACCCGATTTTTAAGATAGGCCTCGAAAGGTTCGTTTCTACCTTTGCCAAGGCAGGAGCGGACGGTTTTATAGTTCCCGACCTTCCGCCGGAAGAAAGCAAAGAACTCAAAGAGGTCGTTAAAAAATACAACCTTGCCCTCGTAATGTTGGCCGCTCCAACCTCTACCCCCGAAAGGTTAAAACTTATTTGCAACACTACCGATGTTTTTACCTACTACGTTTCCGTTACCGGTATTACGGGCGAAAGGGAAAAGCTACCTTTGGAGGAGCTAAAGGAGAAAATTTCCACCTACAGGAGCCTTTGCGATAAAAGGGTCGTTGTAGGGTTTGGTATCTCCAAAAAGGAGCACGCCAAGGAGGTTAGAAAGATAGCGGACGGAATCGTTGTAGGTAGCCACTTTGTCAAGTTGGCAGGTAAAAGGGACCTCGAAGGGTTGGCAAAGGCGGTAAAAACCCTAAAAGTGGGATTGGAGGAAATCTAATGCACCCTTTTATTGAGATTTTCGGTTTCAAAATCCCCGCCTACGGGGTTATGCTCCTTATTGCCACCTTCACGGCCTACATGTCGGTTGTTTACCTTTCAAAGAGGGAGAATATCGAACTCAAAAAGTTGGATAACCTCTTTTTCTGGATTTTTATTTCCGCCTTCGTAGGTGCCCGTGTCTTTTACGTAATAGAGCACCACGAAATAGAGAACTTCTACAAAATTTGGGAGGGCGGCCTCGACTTCTTTGGAGGTTTCATATTTGCAATAGCAACCCTCTTTTGGGGTATTAAAAAATTTCAACTCCCTCTTTGGAAAACGTTCGATATAGCCGGTTTTTCGATACTTTTAGCCCATTCGGTTGGGAGGCTCTCTTGCTGGTTGGCGGGTTGCTGCTACGGTAAGCCGACCGATTTGCCGATAGGAGTTATATTTCCGGAAGGTAGCGTAGCCCCTTCGGGGATTCCTTTGTATCCGACCCAAGTTATGGAGGCCACCGGAAACTTTATAGGTGCCCTATTTTTGTATTGGCTCTACAAAAGAAAACCTTTCGATGGAATTGTAGCGGCTTCCTACCTTGTTTGGTATGGAACTGAAAGGTTCCTTTTGGAGTTTATTAGGGGCGTTACCCCTCCCATACCGGGTTTGGGTTTGACTTGGAACCAGATAGTGGCCGCCGGTGCGGTTGTTGTCGGTATAGGGATTTTGATTTATAGATTCCTCCAAATGAGGGGCAAGATAAAAGAGTAAAACTTTAGGAGTTTTCCCTCTTAAGAAATCCTCCCTCTTTGAGTTTTTCTAAAAGCTCTCCAACGGTGGAGTTTTCATTTAATCCCAATTTTTCGAGGAGTTTTCTTATAGAAACCCACTTTTTAAGGACCATACCTTGGGTTATTAGCCGCTCAAAGGGTTCTTCATAATCGACCATACCGAGGTCTTTTAGAAACTTTTCAAAAAATCGGGCATAGAGCAAATGTAAAACCGCGTGTTCTATTCCGCCGATGTAGATATCTACCGGCATCCAATAGTTGGCCTTTTCTTTATCGAAAGGAGCCTTATCATTTTTAGGATCGGTATAACGGAGAAAATACCACGAGCTGTCAAAGAAGGTATCCATAGTGTCCGTTTCCCTTTTTGCCGGCCCTCCACATTTCGGGCAGGTTGTATTTACAAATTCTTCGCTGGTCTCCAGCGGATTACCATGCCCGGTAAATTTAACATCGAGAGGCAACTTTACCGGTAAATCTTCTTCCGGAACTGGAACGATTCCGCAATTATCGCAGTAGATAACGGGAATAGGAGTTCCCCAGTAGCGTTGTCTCGAAATATTCCAATCCCTCAAACGGTAGGTAATTTTTTTTCTACCCAAACCCAGTTTTTCCAATTTTTCAACTATCTTCTTTTTAGCCTCTTCGCTATCTAAACCGCTAAATTCGCCCGAGTTTACCAAAGTTCCTTTACCGGTATAGGGAAGTTTTTTTTCCATCTTTGGAATTTTATTATCAAAACTCTTCTAAGGGAAAACTTGGATTTTTTACCCGTAAAGGTCAAAATTGGCGGTAGATTACTCCCTTTAGGGACGATGGAAATTAAAGTTCTCCGTTTTTACCCTTTTCCTTTAAAATTGAGGAAAGCCGAACTTTTAGGATATGGCGACATTTTAATAGGAAACCTTTTAGAGATTAGAGGCATTAAACTCCTTAAAAAGGAAAATGGGGGAATCTTTATAGCATTACCTTCAATTCAAAACAAAAACGGTTCCTTCATCGAAATTGTAAGATTTACCGATAGAAACCTTCGGGAAGAAATAAGAAAAGCTTTAAAGGATTACTACTTGAAACACTATGGGGAAATTTAGGAAGCCTTTTTCTTTGAACCGGAAAAGTCCTTTATGTGCCTAAGAAAGTCGAATATAGCAAGCAGCATTAAAACCAATCCCGCTATACCGAAAGCCACCTTAATTGATAAACCGAAGAAATAATCGGGAGCCCAGGCTATTAGCGTTAATATAACCATTGCCGATAGGAAAATGTAGCTATCCTCCAGCGAGAAATGTAAAAAACCTCTTTTTATAAATTTCCAAGTTTTTTCCGCCAACATCCAGATGCTAAGAAAACCCAAAACTATTTCCAAAATACGGCCTACCTTCGCTTCGGAAAGTAGTAAAACGCTAAGCAAAAGGGTTGCTCCTATGAGGAAGTTAATGCTACTGTGAATTTGTTTTTTTACAAAATCAAAAAAGGAAATTTTTTGAGATTCCATAAATAGGAAATTAAAAAGAATAAGAAAAATTTAAAAGGTTTACTTGGCATAATTCACATAGCGGGTTTCTCTAATTACGGTAACTTTAATTTGGGCGGGAAAATCGATTTCCTCCTCAAGCCGTTTGGCTATCTCCTTCGATAGGAGGAAGGCCTCCTCTTCGCTCACCTGTTCGGGATTGACTATTACCCTTACCTCCCTACCGGCTTGGATTGCATAGGCATTTTGAACCCCTTCGAAGGATTTAACGATGTTTTCTATCTTCTCGAGGCGTTTTATGTACTTTTCGAGTTCCTCCCTGCGGGCTCCGGGACGGGCGGCCGAGAGTTTGTCCGCTATGCATACCAAAACCACTTCCGGATATCTCGGTTCCTCCTCCTCGTGGTGGGCAAAAATTGCGTTTATTACATAGTCGGGCTCTCCATACTTTTTAACAAGCTCGGCCCCAGCTTTGGTGTGGCTTTCGCCCAGTTCGTGGCTTACCGCCTTACCGATATCGTGCAAAAGACCCGCCCTAACCGCCTTTTTAACATCGAGACCAAGTTCGGCAGCAAGCATTCCCGCTATAGCGGCCACCTCCTTGCTGTGGTTTAAAACATTTTGGGTATAGGAGGTTCTGTAAAAGAGTTTCCCAAGGTAGTAGTGGAGTCCGGGGTGGATATCGTATAGTTCAAACTCTTGGCAAACATCCTCTCCCAATTTTCTAAGCTTTTCGTCAAACTCTTTGCGGACCTCCTCAACGGTTTTCTCTATGCTTGCCGGGTGAATACGGCCGTCCGCTATGAGTCTTTCCATCGCCTCTTTGGCTATTTCCCTTCGGAGCGGGTCGAAAGATGAGAGGGTTACCACATCGGGTGTATCGTCTATTAGGACATCGACACCGGTTAGCTGTTCAAAGAGCCTTATGTTCCTACCTTCCCTACCGATTATCCGCCCTTTAAATTCGTTGGAGGGCAAAGTTACCGTCGTAGTCATAAAGTTAACCGAAGCTTCCGGGGCGAGCCTTTGAACCGCCGTTAGCAGAATATCCCTCGCCCTCTGTTTGGCCTGCTCTTTTGCCTCCTCTTCGAGCTCTTTTAGTCTTTTGGCAATTTCAAGTTTCTCCCTTTCCTCTATCCGTTTAAATAGTTCCTCTTTGGCCTCCTCGTAGGGGAGATTTGTAATCTCCTGCAACTTTTTAAGTTGTTCCTCTTTTAACTCTTCCACTTCTTGGAGTTTTTTCTTCGCCTCCTCCTCGAGGTTTTGAACTTCTTTTTCCTTTTCAAGAAGTTGTTTTTCCAATTCTTGAAGTTCCTTGTAGCGTTTGAAGAGCTCTTCCTCACGCTCTTCGAGGGTTTCCCACTTTCTATCGAGAACCTCCGAACGTTCCCTTAATTTCTCTTCCTCTTCTCTAAGTTGTTTTTCGAGTTTTTCTATCTCTTCCCTCTTTAGGTCGAGTTGGATTTTTAACCTCTCTAGCTTGGCTTTTTCCTCTTCCAATTTCCTGTAAAGGTCTTTTAGCTCCTCCTCCTTTTTGCGGGTTATTTCCAACTCCAACTCTTTGCGAATTTTTTCTTCCTTTTCCTTGAAAAGTTGCTCCCATTTGGTTCTTTCCTGCTCGAGGTAGGTTTGAAATTCCTCTTCCGCCTCCAAGCGGGCCCTGTCGATAAGCTTTTGGGCCCTCCTTTCGGAGTATAGGTATCCTGCCGCACCTCCGAGGGCGGCAGTAAAAAGAGCAAAAGCTATCTCTATCATCACTATTACCTCCTTAAGTAAATTTGTGTTGGTGTGATTACGGCATCGAGCCTAACATCGTGTCCCTCGCAAGGTATCTCTTCTAAGAGTTGAAAATCATAGGCAACCCCTACCTTAAAGCCCTTTACCCTCGGTAGAAAACGGTCATAATAACCCTTACCGAACCCTATACGGCAACCCTTTTTATCGAAAACCACTCCGGGAACGGCCACAAAGTCGACCTTCTCCGGTTTAAAAATTCTTCCCCCCACCGGCTCGGGTATTTTGAATTTACCTTCCTTTATAAGGTCTTTATCGGAAACCTCAACCGCAACGAGGTTATCGCCCAAAATCTTCGGCAAAAGGAGGGTCTTATCGGAATTTAAAAGCTCCTCAAAAAGGTCGGTTAAATCAACCTCCCCTTTGATGGGAAGGTAAAGCATTACAGTTTTTGCCTTTTGAAACTCCTTTAGGTTCTTGAGTTTTTCTATTACTTTTTTGGAAAGTTCTTTAATCTCATCCTTAGTAAGTTTTTCTCTTTTTTGTTTTATCTCCTTTCGGAGTTCTTCTTTTTGCTCCCTAACCATTGCGGGTTTCCTCTTTTGGAATTGGCCGTCCCACCTGCGGGCGTGAGGGTTGTTATTCCCAGATGGGACCCAGAAGTTTAGGTGGGAAGACTGTCCCCGTGCCCTCGGTGGGCAACGGAGAACCCGTCTTCCCTTTTAGGGTTCCCGTAGTCCCCGAAGGGAATAACTCCCCCACGACACCGGGCAGGACGGCCCAAGTTTTGAAAAATATACCTCAACTCAAAAAGGACCTTTTAACCGATTGACAACATAAATGGAATTACACAATTTAAACAGCAAATCACGAAAAGGAAATCTATACCTCAAGACCCCTTAAAACTACAGCTTTATAAACCTCCTTAGCTCTCAAATAGGTTTTTAATATTAGAACCCCCAAAAGATAACCGTAAATTCTGTAAGTTTCCAAAGAGGTTTGAGGTTCGAAACCTCTTAATAGGGCCGCCTTTTTCAATATTTTATACTCCTGTTTGAGAGAAAAAATATATCGATAAGCTAAAAACATTAAAAAAATGAACTTTTCAGGAAAATATAAACTTTTCAAAGTATGTATTAAATTAAGAACACCTATAGGAATTACTAAAGTAAAAGTTAAAACTAAAAGCGTATTGGATTTAAAAAAAATTTCCAGAGCTAGGTGCAGATTTTCATCGAAATTGAGAATCAAAAGCGAAATAACTATGAAAAATGTAAAAATATTGGCATAAAAAAGACCTTTTAATAGTTTTAAATCTTTTTGTAAAACGAAAAACAAGATTGCAGCAATAAATAATTCAATAAATAAAACCTGTAAACTTTTTGTAAGGTAAACCACAATTGTTAGTAAAAGAAATAAAATAATCCTCAAACGGTATGCGTCTATTTTTTCTTTCCCCACAAAGTTTGTTATTTTCCTCACCACAAAGAGGTCTATAAAGATAAAAAGGAAACCCGAAGGTAGATACTTAGAATAAAACCTTTTTAGGATGTCCGATTCCCAAAAACCGAAAGTGGTGATATTAGGTTCCGGACCCAACAGAATAGGTCAAGGTATTGAATTCGACTACGCTTGTGTCCACGCTATATGGGGGTTGCAAGAGGAAGGCTTTGAAACAATAATGGTAAACTGCAACCCAGAAACGGTTTCTACCGATTACGATACGGCCGATAAACTCTACTTTGAACCCATAGTTTATGAAAACGTTTTAGATATTATAGATAAGGAAAAACCCTGCGGGGTTTTCGTTCAGTTTGGAGGACAAACCCCATTAAAATTGGCTTTACCTCTGCAAAAAGCCAAAGTCCCCATACTAGGAACCTCCCCCGAAAGTATAGACCGCGCGGAAGATAGAGAGCTTTTTAGAAAGCTTCTAATGGAACTTGGTTTAAAACAACCTCCAAGTGGAACGGCCACCTCTTTGGAAGAGGCCCTACAAGTGGCGGAAAATATAGGTTATCCCGTTTTGGTAAGGCCCTCATACGTTCTCGGTGGTCGCGCCATGCGCATTGTTTACGATTCCGAAGAATTAAAAGATTGGTTAAAAGAAGCCGTTCAAGTATCCAACGAAAGGCCGATACTAATAGACAAATATCTGGAAAATTCTGTGGAACTCGATGTGGATGCGGTAGCCGATGGAGAAGATGTCTTGATAGGAGCCGTTATGGAACATATCGAGGAGGCCGGCGTTCATTCAGGAGATAGTGCTGCAGCCATACCCACCTATTCTTTACCGCCTATCTTGGTTGAAAAAGTTAAAGAATATTCAAAAAAACTAGCGCTGGCCCTTAATGTAAAGGGACTGATAAATATTCAATTTGCCGTTAAAAACGGTGAAATTTTCGTTTTAGAGGTAAATCCCCGCTCTTCAAGGAGTGTTCCTTATGTAAGCAAATCGGTAGGTTATCCTTTGGCAAAGCTTGCCGCAAAAATAGGTATAGGAAAAAAACTGAAAGAGCTAGTTCCAGAGGTCTTCAAAAGGTTAAAGGAAGACAACATTCACCATTCAAGCGATTTCCTACCCAAGAACTTTTCTTTTTATACCGTAAAAGAGGTAGTTTTTCCGTGGAACCGTTTTCCCGAAGAGGACCCAGTTTTAGGTCCCGAAATGAAATCGACCGGTGAAGTAATGGGTATAGATAAAACTTTCGGTTTGGCCTATTATAAGGCCCAACTTGCAGCCGGTATGAGACTCCCTACGGAAGGCAAAGTTTTCATATCTGTGGCCGATAAAGATAAGCCCTACATGGTAGAGATCGCAAGACAGTTCCGCCAATTGGGTTTTGAAGTTCTTGCTACAAGGGGAACCTACAAATTTTTAAAAGACCATGGCGTGGAAGCTAAAGTTATTTACAAATACTCCGAAGGTAGACCAAATATAGTAGATTTAATCCTTAATAAGGAAATCCAATTAGTGATAAATACCCCTTCTGGAAAAAGGGAGCGAAGCGATGCTTACTATATAAGACGCGCCGCTATTCAGGAAAAAATTCCTTACTACACAACTCTCAGGGCTGCCAACGCCGTTTTAATGGCCATAAAAGATTTCAAAAAAAACGGTGGCAAGCTGGAAGTTTACACGCTGCAGGATATTATTGAAGAAATCAATAAAAAGAACTAATAGATACCTTCCTCCAGCTTTTCATTGTATTTCCTTGCTATTGCAAAGGTTAGATTTCTTATTCGTCTAATATATCTAGCCCTTTCTTGAACAGATATAGCTCCCCTTGCATCAAGAAGATTAAAAATATGGGAACACTTTAGGGCAAAATCGTAAGCGGGAATAATTAGCTCCTTATCGATAAGTCTTTTTGCTTCATTTTCAAACATATTAAAAACTTTAAAAAGCATCTCCACATCTGCCTCTTCAAAGTTATATTTACTCCATTCAAACTCCGCACGTTTGAAAATATCTCCATAACTTGTTCCTTCCTTCCATTCAATATTGAAAACACTATCTTTCTTTTGTATAAACATAGCCAGCCTTTCCAAACCGTAAGTAATTTCCACAGAGATAACCGGTAAATCTATTCCCCCTGATTGTTGAAAGTAGGTAAATTGCGTTATTTCCATACCATCGAGCCAAACTTCCCAACCAAGCCCCCAGGCCCCCAACGTAGGACTTTCCCAATCATCTTCCACAAATCTTATATCGTGCTTTGCAGGGTCTATTCCGAGAGCTGAGAGACTTTCCAAATATATTTCCTGCGGATTTTCCGGTGCAGGTTTTAAAATAACTTGAAATTGATAGTAGTGCTGTAAACGGTTTGGATTTTCACCATATCGTCCATCTTTGGGACGGCGGGAAGGTTCCACATAGGCTACATTCCACGCTTTCTTTCCTAAAACTCTTAAAAAGGTGGCAGGGTTCATAGTCCCTGCACCAACCTCCAAATCGTAAGGTTGCCACAGAAGACACCCTTTGTCTACCCAAAACCTTTGAAGGGCCAGAATAATATCTTGAAAATAGTAAGGTTGGTTTAAAACTGTTCCCATCGAAGGTTCATTTTAATCTTCAACTTTTCAATCCTTTTCCTACAACAGAGGAAGATTTTGATATAATCAATATTTCCTTAGAGGGGCTGTAGCTCAGTTGGTAGAGCGCGGGACTCCAAATCCCGCGGTCGGGGGTTCGAGTCCTCCCAGCCCCGCCATTTCCTATAAATAAGAAAACCTAAAAGTATTAAAAAACTTCGTAGAACCTCTTACGAACAAAGTATTGAATAATTCCTAGCTGGATTATGTAAAAAAGAACAAAAAAGGGAGCATAACTTATAAGAGGGTAAGGCCACCCTTTTGAAGGAAGCAAATTAACAGCCATTCCCGCATTTATAATAGCCATCGAAAAAGTTTCAACGGTAACTAAAATAGTAAAATACCTTTCAAATTCCCCCTTAAAACGGTAAGCTAAATTTATCAACCTCAATAGAAGCAACAAGGTTATTACAAAAATAAAGATTGCAAATAGAAAACCCATTTCTTCTCCAATTGTTGCAAATATAAAGTCGGTATGAACCGTAGGTCCCATATAGATTTTTCTCATTCCAAAGCCATAACCTACACCATCGAAACCCCCTCTATGAACCGCATAAAGGGAGTTGGCAATTTGATAACTTCTTGCCGTTACATCGGAGAAAGGATCCAAATAGTTATTAATCCTATCTATAAGGTGGGAAAAAAGTGTTCCCTCAAGAAAATTGGGAATCTGTAAACTTAATTTGGATACCAAGATTATAAAAAGGCTAACAAAAACAAATAAGGAAGTAAAAAATATATAAGCTCCTTGAATCCATTTATTCCTCTTTTTAAAGAAAAGAATTGTTAAAAACCCGAAAAGTATTAATAAAAATGTTCCAGTATCCGGTTGTAAGATTAGAAGAAATTCTATCAAAATGAGATAAAAAAACACCTTGAACCAATCTATCGATTTTTTCGATAGTTGATAGGCCAAGAAAAGAAAAGTTGTAAGAATTACCAAACCGGTAATTAGTATTGTATGTTTGGGACCTATAAGCCATCTATTGGCATGCATATGAAAGACAAACCTTTCTACAACCACAACGAACATTAAAATTAAAGTAAAAATTGTTAAATACAAAATATTTTTACCCAAAAATAAGCGGTTCAACTTTTTACTTTCTGTTTTTATCAAAAAAAAGTAGATACCAAATCCTACCAAGTAAATAAAAAGGGTAAAAATAATTGGTTTCAAACTTTTAAAGATTGCAGAGATATTTTCAGGGTAGTAAACGCTGTAATAGACTATTCTAGGGATAGAATATGCGCTAAATATTTCAACAAGACCTATTAAGGTTAATAGTAAAACCAACCAATGAAGGATAGTGTCAAAACGTCCCATCAAATGGAATAATAGAATTTTAACCTTTTCTTAAGAAACCTACTATTTACACCTCCCATAATTGGAGGATAATGTTTTAAATAATTAATAATAAAATTTGGAAGGAGGATTGAAATGCTTATCTCCGATATAGATCTTTACGAAGTTTTGAAGGAAAAATTGGGCGAGGAAGAGGCTAAGCAGCTTATAGAATTTTTAAAACAGCAAGCCCAAAGTGAAGTTAGGCTTGTTGCTGAAGAAATCCTACAAAAGATAGAAGATGCGCTTTCCGAAATAAAAGCGGTTGAAGAAAGGTCTCTTCAAGAGGTAAAAGACTTAATTCAAAACGCTATTAACGAAGCTACCAATAAGGTAGAAGAAACCGTAGATCTTAAGTTGAATGAAATACAACAACAACTGTCAAAAGTCGAAATAATTAATGAAAAATTGGAAAGCCTAGAGAGCAGACTTTCTGAAATTTCTTCAAATATTGAGGAAATTAAAGGAAAAACCGGTGGAGTAAAAGGTTTGATGTTTTTCCTCTGGCTGCTATTAATAGGTACTGTTATTTTCAATATTCTTTTAAATATCCCCGCTACGCGGGATGCAATTTTGAAAGCAATTTCCGGAGGAGCTCAATAAAAGAAAGCTGAACTTTTAACTAAGATTTTACTTTCTTTTCCTTTAAATTTTTCCTTATGCAGAGCCGTTTACAAAAAGAACTTAATGAGTTAAAAAAGCTCCTCCACGAAATGAGCGATAAAGTGGAGGAATCCATATCCAAGGCTATAGAGAGCCTTTTTAATAAGGATAAAAAGTTGGCAAAAGAGGTTATAGAGCTGGATAATGTTATAGATCGCTACGAAGTTAACATAGAAAGAAAATGCATTCGGATAATAGCTCTCTATCATCCAGAAGCCTCCGATTTAAGATTGGTTATGGGTGCCTACAAGGTTGTCAGCGACTATGAAAGAATAGGTGATGAGGCGGAAAATATAGCCCATAGGGTTCTAGAGCTTATTAAAGAAGGCTATAAAATCACCCCCGTTCAACTTAAATATATGGCTGAAACTGTTAAAGATATGGTAGATATGGCTACGGCCGCGTTCTTTGACGGCGATGTGGAACTGGCTAAAAAAGTAATAGAAAAGGATAATGTAGTTGACGAACTTTACCACTCCGTGGAGAGAGAGTTAATAACCTACGTTCTGGAAGATCCTAAAGAGTATTTAAGGGAAATTTTCCCATTATTGTTTATAGCCCGCTATTTAGAAAGAATGGGGGACCATGCCGAAAACATTGCCGAGTTTACTTTCTATACTTCTGAAGGAGAATGGATTAGACATACCCCTATTTTGGAAAAAGATGATAAAGAGTCTAATTGAATCCTTTTGGCCGGAAAACCTTTAAAGATGGTTTGCAGAAAAAGTAAACTCAAAAGGGAACATTAAATTTTTTTCTTCTCCAGAAGGGGGTTTTTACTTTCTAAAATCTTTAAAGGTGCCCGTGAAATTGCTAAAGCTTTGGAAGGTACATCCTTATTAACCACACTTCCGCCCGCTATAAATGACCAATCTTCCAATTTCCGAGGTGCTATTATTAAGGAATTACTGCCTATAAAAACATTATTACCTACAAAGGTTTGGTATTTATTTACACCATCGTAGTTGGCAAAAACGGTCCCCGCACCTATATTGGTGTTTTCTCCTATCGTAGCGTCCCCTATATAGGTAAGATGTTTTGCCTTGGTATTTTTACCTACGGTGGACTTTTTAACCTCCACAAAGTTCCCTATTTCGGAGCTTTTTTTTAAAAGCGAACCGTTCCTTATGCGGGCAAAGGGGCCCACAACCGCCCCCCTTTCAACAACGCTATCGCTAATGTAGGAGTAGGGTAGAACTTTGACTTCATCTCCTATTTGGGAATTTTCAATAATTGAACCTTGCCCTATAAAGGCATTTTCACCTATTTTGGTTTCTCCTTTTAAGGAGACATGGGGTTCTATCTGCGTATCCCTTCCGACGGAAACGTCCCACTCTATATAGACCGTTTCGGGGAGCCTTACCGTTACCCCTTCCTTTTGGAGGTTTTCTATTTTTCTCCTCAAAAGGATTTTTTCAACTTCGGCAAACTGCACCCGGTCGTTTACACCCAAAAGCTCCTCCTTGGGGGCTATATAGGTATCCACCCTAAGGTTTCTATTGGCAAAAATTTCCACCACGTCGGTTAGGTAAACTTCACCGGTAATCTCGGAAGGTTTTAGCTCCTTCAAAGCCTCCAAAAGGGGCTCGGTTTTAAATATGTAAAACCCACCGTTGACCTCTTTTATCTTTTTTTCCTCTTCGGTGGCATCCTTTTCCTCTACTATCCTTACAACGTTTCCCTTTTTATCCCTAACTATCCGCCCGTAGCCGGTGGGGTCTTCCAAGTAGGTGGTAAGGATTAGACCGTCTAGCTTCTCCTTTAAAAACTTTTCGTAGGCCTTTTTTAAGGTTTCGGCGGTAATTAAGGGGCTATCGCCGTTTAGGATAACGACCGCACTTTGGGGGCACTTTTCCATTAGAGGAAGGGCCTTTTTTACCGCATCTCCCGTTCCTCCTTTGGGGTTTTCCTGAAGGAAAAATTCCACCTTGGGGTAGTTTTTAAGCTCCTCCTTTACAAGCTCGGCTTTATGCCCAACTATTATTGCAACCTTTTCGGGATTCAAACTCAGCAGAGCGTTGTAAGGGTAAAAGAGCATAGGTTTGCCAAGAAGTTTATGGATTACTTTGGGTGTTTCGCTTTTAAATCGGGTACCCTTACCGGCGGCTAATACAATTCCCAAAAGTGTCATCGGAAAAGATTATTATTCCTTTAAAAAGTGCTAAAAATTTTTTATCCCTTAGATGGAAATATCCAAAGACTTTTCACTTTTAATGGTAAACAAACCTAAAGGAATAACTTCTACGGAAGTGTTAAACAAAATTAAGGAAAAATTTAACCTAAAAAAGGTTGGACATACGGGAACGTTAGATCCCTTTGCCGAAGGTCTTTTAATACTACTTCTTGGCAGAGCAACAAGATTGGCCGAATATTATCAAAAACTGCCCAAAACCTATATAGCTACCGGTCTACTTGGAATAACAACCGATACTTACGATATCACCGGTAAAGTTTTAAAAAGAGTAGAGGGAAAATACCCTTCCAAAGATACTCTTGAAGAGGTTTTAAAAACCTTTGTTGGAGAGATAGATCAACAACCTCCTCCTTTTAGTGCAAAAAAAATTAGAGGAAAGAGGGCTTACAATTTAGCAAGAAAAGGATTAAAGGTAGAATTAAAACCTGTAAAAGTTAAAATTTATTCTTTAAAACTTTTGGATTATAAACCTCCTCGATTTACTATACAGACAACAGTATCGGGAGGAACCTATATTAGGAGTTTAATAAAGGATATAGGAGATAAACTCTCCTTAGGTGCTACTACCCAGGAACTATTAAGAACCGCTGTAGGAGGTTTAAGTATAGAAAAGGCATATAAATTAGATGTGATTTTAAATTCCGAACATGTTGAGGATTTTCTTTTACCTCCGTGGATAGGTCTTCCTTACCCTACCATTGAAGTTGATAGACAAAGAGCTTTTAAACTGAAAAATGGACAGTTCATAGAAATTGATACTTCTCAAAATGAAGAGAGATTTCTAATTTTCTCCGAAGGAGAATTTGTAGGGATAGCAAGAACTTTCAAAGGAAAGTTAAAACCTGAAAGAATTTTCCTTTAAATATGGAAAATTTAGCCTTTTACTATGCAAAAGAGAAACTATCTAGATAAAGACTACATCGAAAGTTTAAAAAAAGTCTTTCGACACTTAGAGGATAAAAGGGACGAATTAATGCAACTTGGAAGAACCATTAATAAAAACTCAAAAACTATTATTTACTCCTTAATAAGAGATGATTGGGAAGAGGCGGAAAAATATATTCAAGAAAACCGTCGGCTGGTAAAGCAACTATTTGAGGAAGTTACCCAAAAATACCCGCAATACTACAACAATGCCTTTATACCTCTGCAAGAATATGTTGAAGCGGAAGTTGTTTACCATTATCTCAAAGAGGGAAAAATACCCACCCATAAAGAATTGGGTATTCCTGAGGAGGCGTTCGTTACGGGTCTAATGGATGCTGCAGGAGAGCTTCTCAGAAAAGCTGTTGAAGAAATGATAAAAGACAATATAGATTTTGCCCTTAAAGTTAGAGGTATCTTGGAAGAGATTTATCTTGCAATGCTAAGTTTAAACTTTAAAAACTTCGAATATAGAAAAAAGGTTGATTACGTAGGTGGTGTGTTAAACCGATTAATTGATTACATTTTCCAAAAGCAAACACGCAGGGGGGAAAATTTCAATTTGAAGGAGGAAAAAAAATAGTTTCAAATGGCGGGTAAAAGTAAACTACCACTAAAGTACATTTTTTTAGCTTTTTAAAGCTATTTTTAATCTATTTTTCTACAGAGTTTATTATTAGATTGATAATTCGTTTATAAAGCTCTAGAACTTTTCCATTTCTTTCCTTAAAGGCGCAAGATATTTGTCTTTTTTCTTTAGATATCCATACTATTTGAACCGGCAGTTCTACCTGATAATCATCAGGTAGAATAAATTTAGCAATCTTTTCATATCCCTGATTTAATAACCGGGAAATAATAGGGCCGTTTAAAACTATCCGACATCCACCAAGGGATATATCTTTCAATATTCCTTTAAACTTGTCTATCTGAACCTTTACAAGATTTTCTGGTACAGTTATTCTGGGGTAGCGTCGAAGTTCTATTCTGCTTTCCCGAATTAAAATGGTAGCGTTATTACCTTCGACTTGGATAGGTTTACCTATTAATGCCAAATTTATTCCGTTTAAATTAAAAATAAACTCATACTCTTGGTTAAGCTTTAATTGGATATTATCCAGTAATCTTATTTTTAGGATGTTTGTATCCAAAGATAGAGGTTTATAAAAAATCATATTAATTGGGTTGTTAACTTCATAAGCTATATAGCAGTTCATCCGCTTATAAGGAACTTATAATACCGTTTTTAACAAAAAAAAGAAAATTTTATTAAATGCTTTAGGTTGAACTTTTTAGACCACCTTTAACTTTTTCTTGACTTTTTAAAAGTTTAGCGATATATTGAATTTACTGCGGTAGGCGGGGGCGTAGCTCAGTGGGAGAGCGCCTGCATGGCATGCAGGAGGTCGTGGGTTCGAATCCCACCGCCTCCACTACCGTATGAAAAAAATTTCCTTAAAAAGGCTTTTCCATCCTAGATAACAAAAAAAGAAGCGAAATAAACAGCCAAAACCAAGTGTGGATCTACTAAAGTATCTTCCGGGTCCCCAACCGTTAAACCACCTTACAGCAGAGTTAACGCGAAGGAGATAACTGGTAGTAAGCGGGGCAAAGACCTCGCAGGGGCGCGGACGGAGAAAGGGTTTTTACCATTAACTGAAACTTCTTTTAGGTTTTTACCTTTTCTCCGTTCCTAAGCTTTGTAGGACCCTTTTTGGAATAAGGATAAAAAAAGAACTTTGTTAGGTTTTAGGATTGATTTTTTATCCTTTCCAGTTTCTTTAAAACTTTTTTATACTTGTCAAGGGTAAGACGCCTTTTAAGACCCTTCAAGCGGTCTAGAAAAACCTTTCCCTGAAGATGGTCCAATTCATGCTGAACTACCACAGCGGGAAAACCTTCAAATTCGAAAATCTCTTCCTGTCCTTTTGGAGTTAAAGCTTTTACTTTAACCCAATAAGCTCTTTCAACTTCCGCTGCAACTCCGGGAACCGATAAGCAAGCTTCTTTATAGGTCTGTTTACCCTCGGAAGCTATTATTTCCGGATTAATTAAGGTAAGTTTTACAGGTTGGACACCCTCTTTAATGCTGGTATCTATTATCACTATAGATAGAGATTCACCTATTTGATTGCAGGCTAGACCAACTCCATTATCTTCATACATGGTGTCCCACATATCGTTGACAATCTTAATAATATTATCGTCTATATTTTCTACCTTTTGGGTAGGTTTTTTTAGAACCTCATGGGGGTAAATTACTATTTCCCTTTTAGCCATAACGGAGTTTTATTATCCTTTGTAGGTTTTACAATTTATAAAATCTCCTATGGCTACTTTGAATCCTAAAGAGCAGTTGAAAATTATTAAAAGAGGAACTGTCGATATTATTTCTGAAGAAGAGCTGCTGGAAAAATTAAAAAGAAAAGGAACGTTAAAAATTAAGGTCGGTTTTGATCCTACCGCTCCCGACCTTCATTTAGGGCATGTAGTTCTTTTGAGAAAATTGAGACAGTTTCAAGACTTAGGACACGAAGTTTACATAATTATTGGAGATTTCACAGCAACTATTGGAGACCCTACAGGTAGGAATGAAACTAGACCTCCCCTTTCAAAGGAGGAGGTTTTAGAGAATGCAAAAACATATGCAGAACAAGCCTTTAAAGTTCTTAATCCACAAAGGACTGTGTTGATATATAACTCTAAATGGTTGGAAAAACTGACCTCCCGCGATATAGTAGGTTTGACTTCTAAATATACGGTTGCCCGTATGTTGGAGCGGGAGGATTTTTCTAAACGTTTTAAGGAAGGTATTCCCATATATATACACGAGTTTTTATATCCACTTTTTCAAGCCTACGATAGTGTTGCCATTGAGGCAGATGTAGAATTGGGAGGAACAGACCAGTTATTTAACCTTCTTATAGGTAGAGATATACAAAGAGAATACGGACAGGAACCCCAAGTTGCTATAACAATGCCCCTTCTTGTTGGTCTGGACGGTGTGAGGAAGATGTCGAAATCTTACGGAAATTATGTAGGAATTACCGAAGCTCCCGAAACTATGTTTGGAAAAATAATGTCCATACCTGATAATCTAATGTGGGATTGGTATAAACTTCTTACAGATTTCACTGATGAAGAAATAGAAAAATTAAAAGCTATCCATCCGAGAGATGCAAAATTAAAATTAGCTTATACCATAGTTCAGCAGTTTCATGGGACAGAGGCAGCAGAGAGAGCAAAAGAATATTTTCTAAAAACGTTCTCTCAAAAGGAGTTTCCCCACAATGCACCGGTAGTAAAACTTGCAAAAGGTTTAAAACTTAGGTTAGATGAATTGATTTTGAGATTGGGACTTGCCCTTTCCAAAAAGGAAGCTCAAAGGATTATCAAAGGTGGCGGATTAAAAATTAATGGTCAAAAACACACCAATCCTTTCGAAGAGATTGAGATAAACAGTGAATTAAAGGTTCAAGTAGGTAAAAAGAAATTTATCCGTATTGTTCCGGAGTAGCCACCCCACATTAAAAATACAAAGTTTCGGACGGTTTTGCGAAATTTTTAACTTGCAATTTAGCTCAATTTTTTATTGGTTTTGGTATGTATCCGTTTTTTTATCTTTCCTATTGGTATTAAAAGTGTAAATAGATTTTCAATTAGCTAATACTGACGGAAAAATATGACTTCCTTCTTCTTTTTTAAAAAATTTGTAGGCTAAAACCACGTATTTATAAAGGATAAAACCACTACCCGAAGCCTTACATCTTTGATGCGGGGTAGTTTACAAAGGGATTGAAGAAATTTTAAAATCCCTTGAAGGAGGTTTTTTAAATGACCGTAGAAAAGGCAGTTTTAAAAGTCTACCGATACAATCCCGAAAAAGATGAAAAACCCTACTACAGGGAATATGAGGTTCCTGTGGACCAAGCCCAAACTTTACTCGATGCCCTCTTTTACATTCAAGAAAATCTCGACCCTTCGCTCTCTTTTAGGTTCTTTTGCAGGGCGGCGGTTTGCGGCTCCTGCGCTATGAAGGTTAACGGCATTTCCCGGTTGGCTTGCAAAACTCCCTTTAAACCATTGGTGGAAAGGTCTAAAGGAAAACCGATAACGGTGGAGCCTTTAAACTTCTTGGCACCTATAAAGGACCTTGTTGTTGACCACGATAAACCCTTTGAAAGTTTAAAAAATTTGGAAACTTGGCTAGAACCTAAAAAACCTGTGCCGGAAAAGGAATATAGGGTTTCTCCCGAAGAGGTAAAAAGCTACGAAAGGCCCACAAACTGCATTTTATGTTTTGCTTGCTACGGTAGTTGCGAGGCGGTAATGGACGACCCCAAATATGCGGGACCTTACGCGTTCTCTCGGGTTTACCGTTACGTTCTCGATAGCCGAAACGATGAGGAACACAAGAAGGAGATGGTCAAAAGAGCTATGGAAGTTGGGGACATTTGGGGGTGTGTACAGTGCCAAAAATGTATTTACGTATGCCCCAAAGGGGTAAGACCGGCGGAAGATATCCAAAATGTTAGAGGCATTGCCGCCGAATACGGCTTTAAAGAGTATCCCGGCGTTAAAAAGCTGCAACACTTTGTCGATTGGGTTTACGCCACCGGTCAAATAAACAGGTTGGCCCTTCCGGAGGAGGTTTACGGAGTAGACCCTACACCTTTAATTAACAAGTTCAAAGAGAGGGGAGCGGAAGTTTGGGAAGTTCCCAAACCTTTACCGGGTCTTATCGAATTTAGGGACCTCATATTGGAGGTAATGAAGGAGAAAAAACCGCACCTCGATATCGATTTCCACCATGTAAGGAAGATAGACAAAAAAGTTGAAGAGGTATTTAACGCCGACGTTTGCACAAAGATAACCCAACACTTTGAGGAGAAAAAAGAGGACTTCTTCACAAGGTTCTGGAAAAAGGTATCCCAATTTCTCGGAGCTTCCTAATCTTTTATCCCTTTTCGGTTAGAGGTTGCAAATGCAAACTTTTGGAGGTTAAAACTGAACTTA
The DNA here is from genome assembly GCA_026987085.1 of Aquificota bacterium. Lineage (GTDB taxonomy): Bacteria > Aquificota > Aquificia > Aquificales > QOAS01 > QOAS01. The sequence goes on from JALSNH010000015.1 coordinate 19,051, forward strand.
GGGATTGTTCCACTTTTGACATAAAGGAGGTTTTGTTATGAAAAAAGTAGGTTTTTATCAAGGATGCTGCTTTCAAGGGCCCGATGCCCATATGTTCGATACCCTTAAAAAGGTCTTTGCCGACCTCGATGTTGATATAAAACTTATTGAAAAAACAACCTGCTGCGGTGGAAATACCATCGATGAAGCCAATAAATTCTTGGTTTATTCTATAAATGCTAGGAATATAGCTTTGGCCGAAGCCGAGGGGCTCGACCTGCTTGTTACCTGCAACACCTGCTATATGGTTCTGGCAAAGACCAAACACGCCCTCGATACCGACCCGCAACTTAGAGAGGAAATAAATAAACTCCTCGCCGAGGAAGGTTTGGAGTATAAAGGAACCTCCAAATTGTGGCACATTTTACCCTTCCTCCTCGAGGAGGTAGGTTTGGAAAAACTCAAAGAGAGGGTAAAAAGACCCTTAAAGGGTTGGAAAATAGCAACCTACTACGGTTGCCATATTAAATACCCCAAAGAGGTGGCGGTTGTCGATAGCGAGGACCCCCAAGGGTTGGAGGAGCTTATAGAGGCCCTCGGTGGGGAACCTATTAAAGATTACGAAGGAGCAAACACCTGCTGCGGTTATCACGCCTTTTATACCAACAAAGAGGTGGCTTTAAAGAAAGTTGTAAGGGCACCCGAAGGGGCAAAAAAGGCGGGAGCGGAAATGCTCGTAACACCCTGCCCGCTCTGCTTTAAAGCCCAAGATATTTACCAGGATATGGCGGAAAACAAACCGAACGTTCCTTCCGTTTACCTGCCAGAGCTACTAGCCTACGCCCTCGGCTACGATGCCAAAGAGAGCGGTCTCTCCTACCATATAATTCCAGTTGAGAAAATAAGCGTTAAAGCCGGAGCGATTTAAGTAGATGTTTTTTTCCGCATCGTAGATGCGGGTAGTTAACTTTTCTCTTTTTTATCTAAGCGAGAGCATTACTATTACTAAGTAGTAGCCTTAAACTCCTACCATATGAAGTTGGATTTAACCCTTTACCTAATTACGGACGACGGGTATTTAGCCGACAGAGATTGGTTAAAGGCTATAGAGAACGCTATTAAAGGAGGCATTACGGTAGTTCAATACCGTTCCAAAAGTGGAACAAAAACCACCCGCGAAATGTATGAAGAACTTCTCCAGCTTAGGGAGCTTACAAAAAAATATGGGATTCCTTTGATAGTTAACGATAGGGTTGATTTGGCTTTGGCGGTAGATGCGGACGGTGTTCATATAGGTCAGGACGACCTTCCGGCGGAAGTTGTTAGAAAGCTCCTTGGGGAGGAAAAAATTATCGGAATATCTACCCATTCGTTGGAGGAGGTGGAGAAGGCTAACGACCTGCCGGTGGATTATATCGCCTTCGGTTCCATTTATAGGACGCCTACAAAAGAGAAACCTATAGTGGTAGGTGTGGAAAAACTTAAAGAGGCTAAGAAGGTGGCAAAAAAACCTTTGGTGGCAATAGGTGGAATTATGCCTTACAATGTGGATGAGGTTATAAAGGCCGGTGCCGATGGAGTTGCGGTTATATCGGCCATTTTGGGATTTCAAGATACCTTTAAGGCCGCCGAAAGTATGAAAAGGGCAATAGAAAAAATTAAAAGGGAGTTAAGGTTGTTAGGACTACTCTCACCACAGTAGGTAAACAAATATTGCTATTATCAAAGAGCCTAAAAGGTTCAATATAAATCCTATTTTTGCCATTTCGCTTATTTTGTAATTTGCAAAACCGAAGACTATAGCGTTGGGAGGGGTTGCCATAGGGAGCATGAAGGCATAGCTACAGGCCAAAGTAGTTGCTATAACGGCCTTTTCTATACCTATTCCCAGCTGGGAAGCTAAACCAATTACAACGGGAACTAAAACATTTGCCGTCGCCGTATTGGAGCTAAATTCGGTTAGGAATATTGCAACCAGCACCAGTATTAAAAGAACCAAAAATTCCGAATGGGGAAGCACATTTCCGAGCTTTTGACCAAAATAGTGAACCAA
>JALSNH010000016.1 GCA_026987085.1 Aquificota bacterium
GGCACGAAAGAGTCATTTACTCTTTCGTAATATTTAGATCATAGACGCAACGTCCCTCTAAGTTTTGCCATACCGATCGATTGACATCTGCCGTCGTGTGCACGTACATTGAGGGGATAAGGTGCAGCGTCAGCAACGAGCGGCATGCCTCCCCGGTATTGTCATTCACGACATCATACACGACATTGACCTCCTTGGAGTCGTTGAGATCCGAATAGCGATCGCCGGGATAGTATGAAATAAACGACTCATGTGCTTCTAGCGTACCGAAAGCATCATCCGAGATGCTGCCGTTTGCATCGATAAACTCGGGGTTTTCGATATGCAACCCGTCGATACCGTATGCATCGATATCATTTCTAAGTGTGTAAAAGTTGAAATGATCGCTACCGTAGAGATCGCCGTTGGAGCCTTCGGGAATCTCGATGAAATCCAGAGGCTGGTTGAAGGTGATCTGATAAGCGCCGCCTCTGGGATAGTATTGGGCACGGTTTCGCCCGGATAGAGCGGCCGATGCTCCTAGATTGTAGTTCCCCACTGCCAACAGATACTCTCCGGCATCCAGAGAAAGCTTCAAATAGGAATCATACGGATGACTCGAACCGTCCGAGTATGTCTGGTCGCTATCGTCGTCAGAGGCTATCGTTCGCCAGTTGCCGTCGCCATCTTTTTTGAAGAGATAGATATAGATATCCACCCCCAATTGATGCCCGTCTCCGTCGATATCGATGTAGCTGTGTCCGTTGGAGTTTAGCTCCGATAGGGTATCGATGATCAGCTCACCGCCTTCGAAGTTGAAGACCCAATGATCGACTTTGTTATAGCCGTTGCCTAGAGGACGGATAAAGCCCTGGACGACTTTAGCCGCATTGGCATTCCCGAGCTTACTCAAGTCGACGACGGCGCCGTCGGGTCGAACGACGGGTTTTTCAAATGCCTCAAGGGTTACCTCTTGATCATCAAAGACCATTGACTCTATCTTATAGTCGTTATTGCCCCAGTTTTGGATGGTAACCGAGCTGTTGTCTTCGAAGACCAATTTGAGATGATGCTCCTCGGTCAGCACAAAGCGGGTAGCATTTGTCTCGATGCCTTGCAAGATCAACCGATCCTCTCCACCGCTATCTTCGATGGT
>JALSNH010000017.1 GCA_026987085.1 Aquificota bacterium
AGGGTATTGCTGGAGCTCTATTGCAAGCAATGGCTACACGAATGGTGGTAATTTCTACCGCCGTAGGCGGTATTCCTAAATATTTAAAAAATGAATTTAATGGCTTTTTAGTTCCGCCGGAGGATCCCGTAGCTTTGGCTAAAGCTATGAAAAAAGCCATTTTGCTTGATGCTCAACAGTACGATAGGCTGGCAGAAAATGCATATTTAACGGCCCAAAATTTCTCAATAGAGAAAACTGCGGAAAAATATATAAAACTTTTTGAGGAACTTTTGGATTTTTAAACTTATTCAGGTTTCGGTTGGTTAATTTCTGTTTTTTTAAATTTTTTTGAAATTATTAATAAAGAATGACCGAAAAAGGGTGGTGGAGATATATTTTTCAAATTAGTGAGGAGGAACTTCTTAAAGCTTACGAAACCTTTCCCGAAGGTTTTGAAATAATCGAACAAACTTCTACAGGCTTAAAAATAGCTATCTACACCAAAGAGGATAGGGAATTTCCTTTCACCATAGTAGAGAAGCAAAAGGTTGAACCCAAAGATTGGAAGGAATATTACAAACCTATCAAAGTCGGGAAAAGTATTGTTATCGTCCCACCTTGGGAGGTTGCAAATAACAGCTTCGTCCAGAAGGAGCTTATTGTTATAAACCCCGGTAAGGCATTTGGAACAGGCCTTCACGAGAGTACCCAACTCTGTTTGGAACTTATGGAGGAGCTCGACTTTAAAGGCAAAAAGGTTTTGGATGTAGGTTCCGGAAGCGGGATTTTGTCCATTTATGCGGCTAAAAAGGGAGCGGACAAAGTTGTGGCGGTTGATATAGACCCCTTTGCGGTAGAGGAAACCTTCGAAAATGCCAAAGCCAACAAAGTGGAGGAAAAAATAGAGGCCTTCCAAGGTAGCGCCAAAGATGTTGAAGGCACCTTCGACGTTGTAATAGCCAATTTGGAAATCCACATTTTTAGGGAGGTTTTAAAGGATATAGCTCCTAAAATTGGAGGGGTTGGAATTTTTTCGGGCCTCTACAGGGTCGACGAGCTGATAGAGTTCCTACAAATGGCCAACAAACTCGGTTTAAAACCTAAAAAGGTGGTAGAAAAAAACGATTGGTACACCCTTTTAATGGAGAGAA
>JALSNH010000018.1 GCA_026987085.1 Aquificota bacterium
CAACTGTTAAAATAGCCACGTATGGAACTGGAAGATAAACAGCTTCCTCTATCGCTCGCTGAACTTTTGGAAACTGCCGATGAAAACAGTTTAAAAGCCTACATTCTTATAAAAGCGGACCCAAAAGAAATTTCTTCAATAATGATAGCCCTCTCCACCTTTGAAGGAATCAGAACTGCCGATGTTGTAACGGGTCCCTACGACATTATCGTTTACGCCGAGGTTCCCGACCAATACGAACTAGGCCGTTTGGTTATCAATAAAATTCATTCCTTAGAAGGAGTAAAAGAAGCTATTACATGCGTAGTGGTAAAAATATAAGGCTTTTTCTCTCTACATTACCCGTTCCTAAAAGCAATCGCTACATTCGAAGGAAAAACGGACAGGTTTTTAGACCTAGTAGAGTTTTACTTTGGGAAGCCAAAGCAGTTTGGGAACTTAAAAAACAATACGAAGGTCCTCCTTTATCCTTTCCCCTTTCGGTGGAGGTCTTTTTCTTTCTACCCGATAACCGTAAAAGGGATATCGACAATATGCTCAAAACCCTTTGGGATGTTCTTGAAAAGGCTCAAATTATAGAGAACGATAACTTAATTCACGAAACCAAAACGGTAAAGGTAAGAGATGAAACCGTTTCCGGAACTGTTATCCTTATAAAACCCTTTCAGGGAAAGAAAAGGGTTCTTGTAAAACTTAAGGAGGAATTAAGAATTTTTAAAGAAATCTTTGAAGGTTAAATTTTTTCAAGGGCTTGTTCCAAGTCGGCTATAATATCTTCCGCATTTTCCAACCCTACGGCGAGCCTAATTAAATTTTCGGTAATACCTAGCTTTTCTCTTATATCGGGCGGAATCTGCTTTGCAGCACTCATTACAGGGTAGCTGGCTATTGTTTCGGGAGCTCCGAAGGAGGGCGATGTAAAAATCATTTTTAAATTTCTCAGGAACTTAATAGCCTCATTCCTTCCACCTTTAATTTTGAAAGATAGAACCCCTCCCGCACAAAAATCCTTAAAGAGTTTTTTAGCTAAATTGTGGTAGGGACTCTCTTTAAGGGAGGGATATAGAACCTCCTCAACCTTCGGGTGGTTTTTTAAAAATCTGGCCACCTTAAGTGCGTTTTCGCAATGTCT
>JALSNH010000019.1 GCA_026987085.1 Aquificota bacterium
ATTAAGTCGGTAAAGTGCAAAATGGGAAATTGGAAAAGTTGTCTTCAAAACTCCGTTGCCGAGCGGTACATAGAGGCCCAAATAAATAAGTATCTGTTAAACAGAGAGAACCTTCAAAGGTATATAAAAGTGGAGATAGCACCCTTTTTAGGGAAAAAATTAAAGGAATTCATCCAAAAAAGTCTGGAGATAGTTCAAACCAACTATAGGAAGGAGGCAAAAAAGCTCCTACAAAGGGAATTTAAGGATAGCAAAATCTCTGAAAGGGAACTTAATAAGATTATAGCGGAGTCGGTTGGTTTACAGGAAATACAGATTTCTAATAAAGTTGTTAAGGAATTAGATTTTAGGTTGGGAAGGAACTTTGCGGCAGTTGTAGGAACTGTTATTGGCACTAAGATAGTTGCCGGAATTACTAAAAAAATAGCCCGCGAGTTGACCGTAAAAATAGCTGAAAAGGTGGCTGCAAAGGCTGCAGAAAAGACGGGGGCAAAGGTTTTAACCGGCATTAGCGGTTTTGGTAGCGGTGTTTTTTTCTGCTCGTGGGCTGGGCCTTTCAGTTTGGTATGCGGTATAGCGGCCGGTGTGGCTAGTAGTTTGGCAACCGATTATGCCCTCACAAAGTTGGATGAAGCAATTGGTCGCGACGAGATGAGAGCCGAACTTATAAACCTTTTGGAGGAAGCGAAGACAAATTTGGTTCTTCAATTGGTAGAAATTCATAGGAAAAACCTTGTAGAGGTTGAAAGTATTATGGAAGAGGTGTTGTCCAAACAGAGTTTAAAGTTAAGAGACTTAAAGCGGTAAAAGGAAAAATTTAATCCGCAAGAAGTTCATCAAAACCGTCCAATTCAATAATCTCTCCTTCTGTAGTTTCCTCTTTACCTCCCGTTTCCGGTTTTCTATATTCGCCGAGCCAGTTGGAGGTTAAAAATTCCCGAAGGGCTTTTATCTCTTCTTCCTTGTTGTTATCTATCTTGGCAAGGTAGCTTTTGGCAACAACGTTAAACACTTTGCGGGTAAAGGCTACAAGGGCGGTATAGCCCAGTCGGGCGGTGTAGCCTTCAAAGAATATCTCCATATCCTCAACCTTTTGGAGTTTCTCAAGCGCATTTAACTTTTTGAGGGCGCTTTTAATTACATTTACCAATATGCGGTTTGGAGATAAATCTACTATCTCCAGAGGTCTATCGGGTGCAGGATAGAACCCTTCGAGGATTTCGCCTTTTATTTTTAACTTGTAGTGGAGTGGTTTCTTGTCCTCCAAGTGGCGGAGGAAGTATTTAGCCAACAGTTTGAGTTCTTCTGCAAATTCAACTTTAAAGGTGTTTTCGAGGGTTTCATTTAGGTTTTCCACCGTTTCGTAGAGATTTGTCCAACCTTCCTTGTCGAGGTTTGAAATGTTTAAACCTACCTCTTGGAGGAGAGAAATTATGTCAAATACGTTTAAAGGTTTGTTGTAGGTAAATGGCGAGTAGAGGATTCTTTTTCCTTTTTCCACCTCCTCTTTGAGTTCCTTTAGAAAATTTGCAACCTCTTGGAGTTCTTCGGGATTTTCTCCGAGCTTGGAAAGGAAAAATTTTTCCAAATCTTCTACCCTTTTGCGGAGTGAAAGGTTATCCTTTATCCGTTCCTTTACAAGGGTTAGGTTGGGTTTAGTTCCCGCCTCGGCACTTCTTAGAAGCTCCTTAAGAACATCGTCCATAACGGAAACGGTCTGTCTTGCCTTTTGGAGCTCCGCCGGGAATATTTCACCGTCTAGGTAGAGATTTAGAAAAAGTTCCAAATAGCTCCTTTGGAGTTGTTTGGAAAGGTTGTTGTAAACCGGCAAGGTTATCACAGTGTAAACGCCTTTTACCCTACCTTTTTGCGCTGCTGTTATCTCTTTGTAAAGATAAGCGGTTTGAATGAGGTTTTCTCCCAAATAGCGTATTTCCGGCTTTTGGGTTATAAAAAGGCGGTCTCCTTTGGTCTTAATAGCCTTTAAAATGTCGGGATTGTAAAGGCGGTTGCGGAGTTTTGCCAATTCTTTTAAAAGTTCCTTTCGCCTTTCCTGAAGTTGTTTATATTCCTCACTTGTTGTATCTTCTATTTCTGCAATCTTCACATTGAGCTCTTCAAGTTCCATTTCCAATTGAGGGATTTTTTCATCTTCCTCACCTGTGTAGGCGGGTATTACCTCGTTCACCTTGTAGGTGGAAAAAGGTATCAATATCAATCCTTCGGAGGTCGAACCTATAAAACTCCCCGCGTAGATTTTCTCTTTAACATCTGCAAAGGTTTCTTTTATTTTTTCCTCGTTAAGGTTGAGAATTTCTTCAATTTCTTTTTGAATGGCGGGAAGCAATCCGAAATCTACATATTCGATATAAAAAGAAATCTGTTTTTTAACCGATTTGGTCTCTTTTGTAACTAGAGCGTAGTAGGCTACACCATTTTCTTCCCTTACCCCGCAAAGGATTCCTTTAACTTCCCCTTCAAGGGCGTCGTAAAGAATTTCGTAAACAACATTTGTAGCTTGGTTGCTCAGAACTTGGAATCCTTTGTAGACCTCGATAAGGTCAAGATGGTCCACCGTTAGGTAGGTAGGTTTTTCAAAAGATTCCCCTTTTTGGCGGTTTTCTTTGTCTCTTACACTTTCGATGTTTCCCGCTACAACGGAAGAACCCACATAGAGGTCGGTAAAGTTTTTGGAAAACTTCCGATGGCCTACTATAAAGGAAGACACCATGGGAGGTTAATTTAAAAAAGGAAACCTTTAAAGGTCTTTTTGCGATAATCAAGTCTCATTTGTTGCGATTCTTTTCTACCAAGCTATCGCCGAGCATATTGAAAGCCACTATTACCAAAAATATAGCTACTCCCGGTGCCAAAATCCAAGGGTAAAAGGTAATAGCCGTTAGGCTCCTTGCCTCCGAGAGCATATTACCCCAAGAAGGGTAAGGTTCTTGAATACCGAGTCCCAAAAGGGAGAGGGCGGCTTCGCCGAGAATATAGGAGGGAACGGCGGAGGTAGCAGTAATAAGCAGATAAAAGTAAGTGTTGGGAAGTATATGTTTAAAAAGAATTCTTAAAGTGGAAGCTCCGTAGGTTTTGGCAGCCAAAACGTATTCCGCATTTCTGTAGGAGAGAACGAGCCCCCTTATAACCCTGGCAAGACCGGCCCACCCTACAAAGGAGAGGATAAAAACGATTAAAAAGAAAACCTCAATGGAGGACATATCGAGTGGAAAGACCGCCCGAAGGGCAAGCATAAGGTAAAAGCCGGGAATAGACATAAGCACCTCGGTAAGACGCATTACAACGCTATCGACCCAACCTCCGTAGTATCCGGCCAAACCTCCAAAAATAATGCCAAGCAAAAAGGTAATTGCTACCCCTATAAGGCCTATAGAGAGTGAAATTCGGGCACCGTAAAGGAGCCGTGAGAATATATCCCTACCCAACTTGTCGGTTCCAAGTAGATAAATCCCGCATTTGGGAGGAGTGTAAAAGAGTTTAAACCCGTAGGGGGTTTTTGTAAAAAACCTCACCTTGCAAATTTTTGAGGTATCCTCCTTGTAGGTTTTAAATATAGGGTTCACCAAATGGTAGGGGTGAACGTAGGGACCCACGAAAGTTCCTTTATAAAAGAGGTGAACCTTTGTAGGTGGATGGTAGGGAGCTTGTCTATTTTGAAGGTCATACGGATATGGGGCTAAAAAATCTGCAAGTAGAGCGAGGAGGTAAAAAAAGAAAAGAATACCCAACGCCAAATATCTCATTTTTTAAACCATTTTTTTAACAGTAAGGCATAAAACCTTTGACGTTTTTCCAAAAAACTTCCATTACTAGAAGTAAGTAATTATCTATGTAGGCTTCTACAGAATTGCTAGCGAACTTCTCAAGGGTTAACAAATCTCCTTTTATCTACCCAAAAATATTTTTGAGTATTTGAGATTTTCCGCGACGAAGCGCTATTGATATCTATCATGAAAATTTCATTTTTAAAGCCAATGTAAAGCTTGCAAACCCAAGAAAACTTAAGCTGAAGGAGTTTTTCTACGAGGTATCTTCCGAGTTTCTAAAAGGAATAGGGGGTAGTAGGCAAGCCTTAGAGCTTGCAGGGGTGGACGGAGAAAGGGTTTTTGCTATCAACTAAAGCTTTCTTTTAACTTTTTGCCCTTTCTCCGTTCCTTATTTTCGTCCGGGAACTATAGTGGAAACTGCATGTTTGAAAATCAATTGTTCTTCCCCGTTTGTATCCAGCAAAATGCAAAAGCGGTCGAACGCCTTCACAAAGCCACTTATACGAATTCCTTTGGATAAAAATACGGTAATAGGTTGATTATTTTCTTGAGCCCTTTTTAGGATTTCGTCTTGTATTAAAACCTGCTGTTGGTTATTTTGCTCCATTCTTTTCCTCCTTTCACGGTTTGGTTCTTATATCTTACACATCTTGGGTAGTTTTCGACATTAAAAAATCCTCCTTGGTGGCGTTAAGATTTTTCCCGAAATGGTTGTTTCTCTCACCTACGACCTTTCGTTGGAACTCGCTTTAAACCACCCCGATAGGGAGCTTAGAAAAATAGCCCAAAAGGTGGTTGAAAATAAAAGGCTTACTCCCGAAGAGGGAATTTATCTATTTGAAAAAGCCGATCTTACCTATTTAGGTATTATTGCCGATTACAAAAATAGGTTAATAAACCAAAATAGAGCCTACTTTGTGGTTAATATTCAAATAAATCCGACCAACGTATGTATTTACGGATGTAAATTCTGCGCCTTTGCGGTTAAAGGTAGAAAACACCCAAAAGCCTACGAAATGACGGTCGAAGAGATACTCCAAAAGGTGGAGGAGCTTTACAACCTCGGCGGTAGGGAAGTCCATATGGTTGGAGGTATTCCTCCCCACTGGAGGTACGAAGATTACCTAAACCTTTTAAGGGCTATTAAAGAGAAATTTCCCGATGTTGTTTTAAAGGCTTACACCGCCATAGAGGTTCACCATATGGCAAAACTCTCCAAAAAAAGTGTAAGGGAGGTTTTAAAGGACCTCAAAGAGGCGGGGTTGGACGTTCTACCCGGCGGTGGGGCGGAAATTTTTAACGAGGAAAAAAGGAAAATAATCGCACCCTACAAAGCGAGTGCCGAAGAGTATTTAAAAATCCACAAAGAAGCCCACAAACTTGGAATTCCTACCAATATAACGATGCTTTACGGCCACATAGAGGACTATAAGGACCGTATAGAGCATATGACCAAGGTTAGGGAGCTTCAAGACGAAACGGGAGGCTTTCAGGTATTCATACCTTTAAAGTACCACCCCGAAGGAACCGAGCTTGGTGGCGAACTTACCTCTTCGGTAGATGACCTTAAAACAATCGCTATAGCCCGCCTCTATTTGGATAACTTTGAGCATATAAAGGCCTACTGGGTGACTTTGGGCGAAAGGGTGGCCCAACTGGCTCTAAATTACGGCGCAGACGATATAGACGGTACCATTTTGGAGGAGCGTATTGTCCACGCTGCCGGAACAAAGGCGGCCTTGGGCCACGCCAAGGAGAAACTTATAAACCTCATTAAAGAGGCGGGAAAAATCCCCGCGGAGCGGGATACCTTTTATAACATATTAAAAATGTATTAATAATGTATTTTTAATTACTTGAGCGT
>JALSNH010000020.1 GCA_026987085.1 Aquificota bacterium
TGGCGTATTCCGGTAGCTCCTTTATTTTTATAGCCCCGTCAAGCAGCGAAAACTGGGTATGCAAATGTAGGTGGACAAACTCCCGCTTCCGAACCATTGCAAGGAATTAAAAATAAACTCCTAGGAAGGGAAAGTTTCAAACTAAACTTTTAATGGAAAAATTTCCCATTCCATCAAATGTAGAGGATTTAAAAAGAATCCAAACGGAGTGCGGAAAAAAGATAGTTGAAACTGACAGGGTGGATTTAAACAAAATTCGCTACATAGGCGGAATGGATTTAACTTTTAAAGACCTCAAAAAGAATCCCACCGAAGCGTTGGTTTCCCTTGTGGTGGTCGACAGAAAAAGTTTAAAACCGGTTGATATTGTTATAAAGCATACGAAGGTAGACTTTCCCTATATTCCCACCTTTTTGGCTTTCAGGGAACTTCCGGCACTTTTGGAGGTATACAATCAAGCAAAAATAAAACCTGATACTTACTTTATTGACGGTCAAGGAAAAATACATCCCCGCAGGTGCGGTATAGCCTCCCACTTTGGGGTGGAAACCGATACGGTAGCGGTAGGTGTTGCAAAATCTCACCTTTACGGGAAATTTTCCTACCCTTGTTCCAAAAGGGGATGCTTTTCCTTTGTAAAGGACCCCAAAACGGGGGAGATTTTGGGTGCCGTGGTTAGGACCAAGGACAATACCTACCCAGTTTTCGTTTCGGTGGGAAACAATATCTCCCTTAAAAGTGCCATTAAGCTGGTTTTAGAAACTTCCAAATATAGGATACCGGAGCCTACACGCCTAGCCCACAACGTATTGCAAAAAGAAAGGAAAAAACTTGGATGGTAAAAAGATTAAACTTTTCCCTCTATGGGTGAAAAGTTGCTAATCGCCGGCAATTGGAAGATGCATAAAACCCCAACCGAGACGGTGGAATATTTCAAAGAGTTTCTACCTTTGGTTAATGAAGTAAATAACATTGAAGTTTTAATATGCCCTCCCTTTATAGATATTCCTGCAGCTGTAAAAGCTACCGAAGGTAGCAATATTCAAATAGGAGCCCAAAACTGCTATTTTGAAAAAGAGGGAGCCTTTACAGGAGAAATTTCACCTGTAATGCTAA
>JALSNH010000021.1 GCA_026987085.1 Aquificota bacterium
CTTTCCCGCCTTGCCCAAAAGTGGGAACTTCCCAAATTTATAAAGCTCTCGCAAAACGAGGAAATTAAAGGTAGGCGGGAGAGCGTTTCGGTTCACGCTGACGTTTTTGAAGCCGTTTGGGCCGCCATCTATATAGACAGCGGTCGCAGCATCGATTTTGTAAAGAGGCTTTTTAGATACCACTTTGAGAGGGATGTAATAAAAGCCATTACAGGGGGAGAGTTCTATACCGACTTTAAAACCCTTTTGCAGGAAATTACCCAAAACCTCTTTAAGGAAAAACCAACATACAAACTCCTAAAAACGGAAGGTCCCGAACATAGCAAAACCTTTACGGTTGAATGCTCTGTAAAGGATTTTAAAACTACCGCTGAAGGTAAAACCAAAAAGGAAGCCGAACAAAGGGCGGCTAAAAAGATGATAGAGCTCCACTTTAAGGAGCAATTTGAAAAGAAAACGAACCTACCCAAGGAGAGTAAAAATTAAAAGCTCCAAGTTAAGCCCATGGAAATTGCATCCTCCGAAAGTTTTGATTTCCAATAATCTCCATTGTTGGCCTTACTTTCTACCGTTTTACTAAAAGCGTGCATATAGGATAGGTCCATTCTTAGGTTTTTTGTCAATTGAAAACCCGCACCGAGGGTTAAATGCTGTTCAACTATTGCGGGAAATCCGATTATACGCATACATTCCATAGCTTCCATCCAACCTGCCTGCTGCGGATTTGGTGGAAGCGGAAGGTAATGTCCCTTAACAGGGCTTTTACCGTAGTTATAACCCGCACGGAGGGTTAAGAAGTTATTAACCTTGTATTGGGTTCCTATTTTGAACACCCATTGGTTTTTCCAACCAAAATCCTTATAACCTTTGGCGTTCTTCCAATTGACCCATACGAGGTCGGTTCCTATTGAAAGTTTCCTGTTTGGGGTTATTCCTATACCGAAACCCACCAACTGGGGTTGCTGGAGTTTTATACTGTCGAGGATTCCATCTCCGTTAAAATCCATCACCCTCGGGTAGGTCATGGAAATTGGAGATTTGTAAGCCACTCCGAGGTTAATTAAAGGATTTACCCTGTAAGAGGCACCTATTTGAAAACCAATTCCATAATC
>JALSNH010000022.1 GCA_026987085.1 Aquificota bacterium
GAAGGGCTATAGTCGACGAGGCAGGATATTTAATTACAACCGTTTACGCAACAAAAAGACTGCCAAACGGTCTAAAGGGCTACATTCTCGATGCAGGTGTAAACATACTATTTACCGCCTTTTGGTATAACTTCAAGGTGGAGATAGATAGACCGGTTCATGGCGCACCCGAGCCGAGCGTCCTTTACGGACCCTTGTGCATGAATATCGATGTTATTAATGACCTTGAATACCTACCCCCACTACCAAGAGGCACGCACCTAATACTCTCCCCTGTGGGAGCTTACAACGTCACCCAATGGATGCAATTTATTAGATATAGACCCAATGTTGTGCTAATAGATACCGAAGGAAAGGTTCACCTCATTAGAGAGGCCGAAAATATTGAGGACATTGAAAGGAGGGAAAGGCTTCCCGAACACTTAAAGTTAACCTGATTTTTTCTTTTCTCCCTTAGTGGTCTCTTTTTTAGTTTTCTCCAACTTTTGGAGAAGCGTTTTTGCCTCCACATTTTCCGGGTCCAGTATAAGCACATCCTTTAAAAGGTTTTTTGCCTTTGTTAAATCTCCTAAGTGGTAGTAGCTCTTCGAGAGGCATAGTAAAAACGGAACCGATGTTGGATAAACGGAGAGCATTTTTAAGGCAACCTGCTTTTGGAGGTTATATTTTTTCTCCTTTTCAAGGACCAAGCATAGCCTTAGGTTCCCGTAGTAATTGTAGTAATCTACTGTAAGAATTTGATAGATAACCCTTTCCGTTTCGCTCCACTTTTCTTGGGCCATTAAAGGAAGGGTTAAACCGAGCTTTGCCTCCACGGAGGAAGGTATAGCTTTTACCGCTTTCGTATAGTGGAATTCGGAATTTTTGTATTTACCCCACAAATAGTAGAGCCAGCCGAGGCGCAAGTTTACCGTATACCCGTTGGGATAAGCTTCGTATATCGGCATCAAAACCCTAATAGCGTCCTTGTAGTTGCCAATCTTTTCGTAGAGGTAGGATTTTTGATAGGCTGCTTTAATTTCTTTGTATGTTAAAGAAAATGCAGCTGAAGATAGAAAAAAAAGCGAAATGGTAAAAAAAGTTTTAACTAATTTCATAATTTTTAAAAGCT
>JALSNH010000023.1 GCA_026987085.1 Aquificota bacterium
AGCTTTTAAAAATTATGAAATTAGTTAAAACTTTTTTTACCATTTCGCTTTTTTTTCTATCTTCAGCTGCATTTTCTTTAACATACAAAGAAATTAAAGCAGCCTATCAAAAATCCTACCTCTACGAGAAGATTGGTAACTACAAGGACGCTATTAGAGTTTTGATGCTGGTATACGAAGCTTACCCCAACGGGTATACGGTAAACTTGCGCCTAGGTTGGCTCTACTATTTGTGGGGTAAATATAAAAATTCCGAATTCCACTATACGAAAGCGGTAAAAGCTATACCTTCCTCCGTGGAGGCAAAACTCGGTTTAACCCTCCCTTTAATGGCCCAAGAAAAGTGGAGCGAAACGGAAAGGGTTATCTATCAAATTCTTACGGTCGATTACTACAACTACTACGGGAACCTAAGGCTCTGCTTGGTCCTTGAAAAGGAAAAAAAATATAACCTCCAAAAGCAGGTTGCTTTAAAAATGCTCTCCATTTATCCAACATCGGTTCCGTTTTTACTATGCCTCTCGAAGAGCTACTACCACTTAGGAGATTTAACAAAGGCAAAAAACCTTTTAAAGGATGTGCTTATACTGGACCCCGAAAATGTGGAGGCCAAAGCGCTTCTCCAAAAGTTGGAAAAAACTAAAAAAGAGACCACTAAGGGAGAAAAGAAAAAATCAGGTTAACTTTAAGTGGTCGGGGAGTCTTTCCCTCCTTTCGATGTCCTCAATATTCTCGGCCTCCCTAATGAGGTGAACCTTTCCTTCGGTATCTATCAGCACTACATTGGGTCTGTATCTAATAAATTGCATCCATTGGGTGACGTTGTAAGCTCCTACAGGGGAGAGTATTAGGCGCGTGCCTCTCGGTAGTGGGGGTAGATATTCTAGGTCGTTAATAACATCGATATTCATGCATAAGGGGCCGTAAAGGACGCTCGGCTCGGGGGCACCGTGAACCGGTCTATCTATCTCCACCTTGAAGTTGTACCAAAAGGCGGTAAATAGTATGTTTACACCTGCATCGAGAATGTAGCCCTTTAGACCGTTTGGCAGTCTTTTTGTTGCGTAAACGGTTGTAATTAAATATCCTGCCTCGTCGACTATAGCCCTTC
>JALSNH010000024.1 GCA_026987085.1 Aquificota bacterium
TAAACTACCAAACGGCTAAATTAAACCCTCTAACGATGGCAAAGGCAAAAGAGAGCCTTACCCCTATGCTTGCCCAATACCACTCTATTAAAGAGCAGTATCCCGACGCCATTTTACTTTTTAGACTGGGAGACTTTTACGAAGCCTTTTACGAGGACGCCCATACAGTTTCCAAAGCTTTAAATATAGTTCTGACCTCCCGCCCCGCCGGCAAAGGAAAGCGGATTCCTATGGCGGGAATACCCTACCACGCTTTAAATAGCTACGTTCACCGCCTTATCCATCAAGGGTACAAGGTAGCTATCTGCGAGCAGGTGGAAGATGCCTCCCAAGCTAAAGGAATAGTAAAAAGGGAAGTAGTAAGGGTAATAACTCCGGGAACCTTCTTTGAGAGGGATATTGCCGGCCTTATAGCGATATACCCAAAAGGTAAAAGGTGGTCCTTTGCCTACCTAAACCTCTCGGTGGGCGAATTTATGGGCGCCTCCCTCCCCAAAGAGGAGGTTTTAAATGTAATAGCAAAACTCCAACCTACCGAGGTAATCCTTCCTAAAGGAAAAGAACACCTTGAGGAGGAAATAAAACCTATCCTTAAGGAGGTCCACTTTACCTTTCTACCCGAAGAGGAGTTTTTTGGAGAGGTTGCCCATAGGGAGTTTTTTGAACACTTTAAAGTTCCAACTTTGAAGGTTTTAAATTTTGAAAACGAGGCACCTTTGCCGGCCTTATCCGCTCTGCTTCTATACGCCAAAAGAACCCAAAAAGGTTTTATGCCCTTTGTAAAGAGACCCAAGCCCTACGTAGGAGAAATTTACGCCAAAGTAGACCTCAAAGCGCAAAAGTCTTTAGAACTCCTCGAAAGTTTGGACGGTAAAAAGAGCTTTTCCCTCTTTGGGATTTTGGACAAAACCCTTACCGGTATGGGTAGGAGGAGGTTAAAGTTCCGAATAGTCCACCCCTACAAGGAGATAGAAAAGATTAAAGAAACCCAAGAGGCGGTCGAGGAGCTTTATACAAACGACCTTTTAAGGAAGGAGATAAGGGACCTCCTCGAAAAGTCTTACGATATGGAGAGGCTCGTTTCGAAGATATCCTCATCTATTGCCA
>JALSNH010000025.1 GCA_026987085.1 Aquificota bacterium
AGGGCCTGCCCGTGGGGCTGCAGCTCATCGGCCGCGCCTGGGGCGAGCGCACGCTCCTCGAGGCGGCCTGGGCGCTCGAGCGCAGCGGCGAGCGCCGGCGGCCGCAGGTCTTCGTGGATTTGCTGGGGGGTAGCTGAGCAAAGTCCCGGTTTATTACAATAGGTCCCTATGAAAGGAAAGGGGCTTTTGACCTGGATCGTTGCAGCCGTCGCAGCGCTGTTCGGATGCGCTCCTGCGGGCGGAGCCGCGCCCGGATCCGGCCCCGGCCCCCGGGAGCTCCTTCTCGGCGTGCAAGCCGCCGAGGCGAACACGGCCGCGGAGTACGCCGCCAAGCTGGACCGGGCCGCGGCCCTGGGGCTGGCGGTGGTGCGGGTGCCCGTCGACTGGGCCCAGCTCGAGCCCGACGCGCCCGGCGCGTTCGACGCCGCCTACCTTGACGAGCTCAAAACCCGTGTGGCGGACGCCCGGGAACGGGGGTTGGGGGTCGTGGTCCTCTTCGCCCAGAGCCCCGGCTGGGCCAGCGGCCACCCCGAGGAACCCGGCTACCCGCCCGTCGCAGGCCACCTGAAAGACTACGCCCGGGCGCTGGTGCGCCTGGCGGACGCGCTGGAAAGCGTCGGGCCGGTGCTCGCCTGGGAGGTGTGGAACGAGCCCAACAGCACCGAGTTCTGGCCGGCCTACGTTGGGCGCGAACGCGCGGATACCTTCGTGCTGGTGCCGCTCGAGGCCGCCGCCGAGTACGCCGCGCTGCTGAAGGCCGCCTACACCGCCATGAAACAGACCCATCCGCAGGCCGTGGTGCTGGGCGGGTCGCTGGCGAGCGCCGACGTTGCCTACCTGGAAGCCCTGTGGGAAGCCTTCGGCGATACCGTGCCGATGGACGCCCTCGCGCTGCACCCCTACGCCCGGGTCGACGAGCGCGAAGGGCCCCACTACGGCTACGCCCAGTACCCGGACCAGTGCAACGAGGACATCGACGACCTCTCGCCGCCCTGGTGCTTCGAGCGGGGGCTCGAGATCGTGCGCGACTTCCTGAAGGCGCAGGGGTTCGACCGGCCCCTCTGGCTCACCGAGTTCGGGGTCTCCAGCGCTGACGCCAGGGG
>JALSNH010000026.1 GCA_026987085.1 Aquificota bacterium
GTGGAAAGGACATAAACCTTTCGATGTAGAGGTTTTCCAAATCCCCCTTTAGTAGGTCCTTTAACCTCTTTTTTACCCTCTCGGCGGGTATACCTTCCAGCTTTAGGGAAGCAGCCTCTTCGTGTCCGCCGCCTCCGAGCCTCCTTAGAACCTCCGCTACATTGAAATTTTTGTTGTTTGCCCTCCCGAAAATGTAGGTTTTGTTTCCCGCCTCGTAGACTATAAAGAAACCGTCCACCTTTTCGGTGAACTCTTTAAGTTGGTAAACCAACTCTTGGAAGTCGGGATGGTATTCCTCACCTTTAAAGGTGGCTATTGCAACTCTAAAACCTTCGGGGGTTTTCAAATATTCAATACCCGAAAGAAGGTCGTAGAGAACTTCGAGTTCCTCTTTGGAGATTTTCTCCTCTACTATTTCTATAACCGTTTGAAGGTCGGCTCCCTTTTCCAAAAGGAAGGCTGCCGCCCTTAAATCGCGTGGAGTGGTTCCCAAATAGGTAAAGTTTCCCGTATCCTCGTAAATTCCCAAAAGGAGCAATGTTGCCTCTTCGCCACTTAAAGGAACCCCTTTTCTTTCAATTTCCTCTACTAAAAGGGTTGTGCAGGCTCCTACCTTATCCACCTTTAAGATAGCGTTTGGAATATTGCAACTCTCGTGGTGGTCGTAAACTACAAGCTCACCGTAATTGGGAACCTTATTTATTCGGTGAAAACCGCAGGTGTCAACCAAGTATAACCTTTCCACCTTTTGGGGCGGTTCCTCTACATACCTAAAGAGGTGTTGAAATCTTTTGAAAGCTTTTGCCCCACTTTTGGATAGCTGTTTCGGTTTTAAAAGAACCGCATCGGGATTTAACTTTAAAACCCCAAAGGCGGAGGAGAGGGCGTCCAAATCGGCCCCCTCGGGAAGTAAAACAAGGTCCATAGAAACCAATTGTCGCGTTAAAACTTGAAACACTTCACAAATTCTGGGAGGCTAATTTGCTATATTTCCGAGATATGGAATTTATAAAGAGCTTAAACCTCTACGTGGATTGGGAGAAAGGAAAAATATACCGCAAAAAGGGAGGAAGTTTTCTCGATAACCTTCTTAGTATCTT
>JALSNH010000027.1 GCA_026987085.1 Aquificota bacterium
TCCACAAAAAGTTGGTATTCAAGGTTTTTAATCTTCTCTTCCGCGGAAAGGTATTTTTCCTCAAACTCTTGGAGTTCTTGGGTTATAAACCTTTCGGAGTTGGTTAAAGTTTGCCTCCTGCGGAGAATTCCCTTTTCTATCCACCCCTGAACGTATCGGAGATTTGGCTTTGTAATTTCAATGTAAAAACCCATTACCTTGTTAAAACCGATTTTTAAGCTCGAAATACCGGTCTCCTTGCGGAGTTTTTCCTGATACCTTTTAAGCCAAGCGTCCGCATTGTTTTTTATGCTTCTAAGTTCGTCCAAATAGGGGTCTACACCGTCGCGGATAAGTCCACCTTCCTTAACTTGGTAGGGAGGGTCTTCCACCAATGTGCGGTCTATATCTTCCGCAACCTCCCGAAGGTCTCCCATCTCTTCTGCAATCTCTTTTAGGAGTTTGCTTTTTGCTCTCTCCTTAAGGAGGTTCTTTATCTCATCGGCCACAAAGAGGGAATGCTTTAGCATTACCAAATCCTTGGCGTTGGCAATAGATGAGGAAATCTTCGATACGAGTCTCTCCATATCGTAGGACCTCTCAAGGAGGTCCCTTATCTCCTTCCTTAAAAGGTCGTTTGTATAAAGCTCTTCGACCGCCTCTTGGGTTTCTTTAATCTTTTCTATCTCCTTGTAGGGGTGGACTATTCGAAACTTTAACCTCCTTCTACCCATACCGGTAAGGGTTTTGTCCAAAATCCCAAAGAGGGAAAAGCTCTTTTTACCGTCCAAACTTTCGAGGAGTTCTAAAGACTTTTGCGCTTTAAGGTCTACCTTGGCGTAAATTTCCCCTACGTAGGGCTTGGGTCGCTTTACAAAGGGCATGAAACCTTTTTGGGTTCTTTTGGCGTATAGAAGCAGAGCGGATAAGGCCGGCAAAGGTGCCTCGTTTTCAAAATTTAAAACCTTCAAAGTTGGAACTTTAAAGTGCTCAAAAAACTCCCTATGGGCAACCTCTCCAAAAAACTCCTCTTCGGGTAGAAAGGTAAAGTGGACCTCCTTAAGGATAGGTTTTATTTCCTCCTCA
The DNA here is from genome assembly GCA_026987085.1 of Aquificota bacterium. Lineage (GTDB taxonomy): Bacteria > Aquificota > Aquificia > Aquificales > QOAS01 > QOAS01. The sequence goes on from JALSNH010000027.1 coordinate 1,066, forward strand.
AGGTGTTCTTTTCCTTTAGGAAGGATTACCT
>JALSNH010000028.1 GCA_026987085.1 Aquificota bacterium
TCAAATCCGCTACAATTTTTTTCAAGCACGGAAAATAGCCAAATTCGTTACAATTTATTTCAATTCTACGCTTTCATATTCGATTAAATTCCAAAATTTTCGCCTTAATCACAGTTCAAAATTCAATTCACGATTTTATTTTCCGGTTAGCATTGAATTTTGTTCCGATTTTTTCGTGTCGACTTGCTTAAATTCCAAAAATTTCGTTTTAATCACAGACCAAAATTTCACTTCTCAAATTTTCAATTTTTCGGCTTATTTTTTCTCGATTAAATTCGGCAAAAAATCACTTTCCATTCAATTAAGCAACCAATTTTCCAAAAAATTATTTTCGTTTCCGCTTCAATATTCATTCAAGTAAATTCAATTTCAGTGATTAGTTTCACTACAAAGAACTTAACTTTTGGATTATCAATTTTTTTTCGGTTTGAGTAAGCAATTCAAATCTAATTTCAATTAAACGGAAATGTTCATTCAGCGATTTCACCCAGTCGCACACAACGGCTACGTGTATGGTGCGGTGCGACCCGACCAGCCATAACTTTCAAATTATGCAACAAATTTAACAAAAATTCCCGAACCACCAAATTTTGCCTTAATTCAGCACTGCACTATACACATTGTTGGGTGTCTGCGACTTTTCAATCATTGTAATTTTTTCTAATCAGGCACGAAAAATCAATCAATCATCTTTTTCTTGTTAGAGAATTTAATTCGAGAGAATTCAATTCGGTGTGAAGCGGACACACGGCAAAATGTGTCATTCGCAAACCATTGAATTTAGCACTTTCATTAAATTCCGAACTTTTTAAAATTCAAATCCGCTACAATTTTTTACAAGCACGGAAAATAGCCAAATTCGTTACAATTTATTTCAATTCTACGCTTTCATATTCAATTATATTCCAAAATTTTCGCCTTATTCACAGTCAAAAATTCAATTCACGATTTTATTTTCCGGTTAGCATTGAATTTTGTCCCGATTTTTTCATTTTTATTTGCTTAAATTCCAAAATTTTCGCTCTAATCACAAACTAAAATTCACTTCTCAAATTTTCAATTTTTCGGCTTATTTTTTT
>JALSNH010000029.1 GCA_026987085.1 Aquificota bacterium
CCTAAAATCCCGAGAAAAGCTAAAATAGTAGCTCCTTGAATCCCCTCCAATATTGTTTCCTATGATAAACCCATGGTAAGTATAACCTGCCGGATACATGTGATGGGAATACCAAAGAGCTCCTTCCCTTCCATCTGCTGTTTCGGTATATTCAAACTTAAAATCGCTTAGTCCGGTAGTTAAACTAATACCTGCAATATGGGCAGCCCCAGTAGGAAGAGGAAGACCTCCTGGTCCTACCCTCTTAACCGCATCATCTCCAGCATAAACAAAGTAAAACTTACCACCTTTAAAAGGCTGAAAATTCCACTTTCTTAAAAAAGTTAAATAATAGGTTATGTCAATAGAAGCTAACTGGTTATTATCATACTTGTGAGCTGAAGGGTTAGGACTTCTAACATTTTCATCCTGTGCTGTAAAAAGCTTCCAAAAATCGCGTATTGAATTGTAGTTGGGTCTTCCCTTCCCCCCAAACTGTATAGCCCTCGTTCCCGCTATCTCTAAGTTTTTTAGTGGCCTCCAAGCTAACCTCATTCCCCAAACATGAGCGTAAGACCTAGGTCTCTCTTTTTCCAACTGGGAAATTAAAGTAGAAAACTTCCATTCGCCTAACTTACTAAAAACCCAAGGAAGCTTTATGTAAGAACTGTTTTCAACCTTAAACATAAACCAAGGTCTAACATTATCGGTAAAGAGCAAGTCCCCATTTTCGGCATTTCCCCACCATACACTATCACGACCAAAAAGGAAATTAACTCCCTTAAAGTTCCAAGTTAAATATGCTCTATTGAGTCTAACTAAACTATTTGAACTATACTGAGGCTCCAAGTAAAAGAGGAACTCACCTAACTTTATATCGCTTGAGAAATTAATTCTTAGGTTAATACCTCTTTTTAAAGTATAGCCTTCTGAGTAGGGAAGTTTATAATCACCTATTCCCGACAAATCGGAAAAGTCGGCATAGAAGTTATTAATTGGCTTTAAATAATTTCCACTATAACCTTTCAGTAGGTCAGATATATCTTCTTTAAAAGTAGGATACAATTCATAAAAAAACCTCTTAGCTA
>JALSNH010000030.1 GCA_026987085.1 Aquificota bacterium
GTTTCATCTTAAAAAATCTAATCGATAAGGTTTTGGTAGCCAAAAATTTCGAACTTCTAAAGGTTTACATAATACTTTTGCTCCTTGCGGGGGTATTTAAACAGATAGGTTTCCTTCTAAGTGAACTCACCTATAAATGGGTTGTAGTTAAAATCATCACCGATTTAAGGTCTTCCGTATTTAGAAAACTTTTAAAAGTTCCTTTGGAAGTTTTTCAAAACCGCCAATTGGGTGATTGGCTCGGAAGATTAACAAACGATATAAGGAGTTTTAAAGATTACTCCGAAGGTTTTGGTGTTAAGGTTGTCAGAGAGCTTTTTACCTCGATATTTCTGGTTGTCGTTTTAATTTACTTTGATTGGAAACTTTTTCTACTCTTCCTATTAACGGTTCCCTTCCTTATAAGGATTTTTTCCTACTTTGGTGGTAAAAGGAAAAAATACTCGAAACTTTACCAGGAGAGCTTTGCGGACTTTTTAGGGTTTGTTTCCAATATTCTTGAGAACTTCGAAAGTGTTAAATTCTTTAAACATAGGTTCCTCAAAAGGTTGTTCAACCAAAGATTAAGAAACCTCTTTAAGGCGGAATTTAAAAGTATCCTCTACACGGCAACCTATCTCTCTTCGGTGGAATTTATAGGGTATCTTTTTGCAGCCTTAATTCTCTTATATGGTGGTTGGAGGGTCGCCAACGGAGAGTTATCGACGGGAACCTTTATCTCCTTTATAGGAACTCTATTTTTGCTCTACAACTCGCTCCAATCGCTTCAAAGAACCGCAGTTAACTTCCGAGCTTTGGAACCGGTGTTAAAACGTATAGAGGAAATAAAAGCTCTACCTGAAGAGAGTGGAGGAAGTAAACTCTTTAAAGGTCTTAAAGAAAAAATAGAAGTATCCAAATTAACCTATCCCGCCGAAGGCGGGCATTATATTTTGAAAAAAATAAATCTAACGGTTCCTAAAGGAGCTAAGGTTCTTATAAAAGGCCCTTCCGGAGGTGGAAAATCGACACTTTTAAAGGTTCTCGGTAGTCTTTATAGAAACTATAAAGGTAGC
>JALSNH010000031.1 GCA_026987085.1 Aquificota bacterium
CGTTTTTGACGCAACCTTTGAAGGGGCGGTTGAGTTTATGAAAGAGGAGCTCTCTTACAAAAAGACATCCCGCCGGTTCCTAAAAGTTTTGCGGCAAGTTCCCTTGATAGCTGGCGGAAGTTAACAGATTCTATGGCAAAGAGAATCGTAAAATACAGGTTGAAAGATGAGGTTCTGGAAAAGGCTAAAGGAATGTGCGGAAAGAATTTTGAAGACTGGGAATGTCCGGAGTTTGAGGAAGTCAAAAGAATTCTGGATACTTATGGAGAGGGTCGGGAGACCTTAAGGCGGGTTCTTGGCGAAAACAGGAGAGCTCCGGTGAAGATAGGAGACATAGTCCCAGCAGGAATATCAGGATGGGGCAAAACTAAGGTAGTTAAGATTTACAAAGACCTTTTGAGAAATGAAATCTGGATTACGGAATTTAACCTTGACCATATTGGAGTCAAGAAGAAGAGGCTACTTTCCCCTGCCACGTTAAAACTAATCCTGCCTTACCTGTTTAAAAATCCTGACATAATCATCTATGATATGCTTAAGGATGGAGCTATACATTACGGTAAAATCAAGCAAGTGAAGGATAAAGAACTATATGTGTTTGCGGTAGTAGGGCATCAAAGTCTGAGATTCCTTACCATAGTTGACAAGAAGCAGCTTTACGATAAGATTAAAGACAGGTATTGGATTTTGTGGAGAAAAAATGAGGGTCCTTAGATTTGTAGAAACACTTGGAGGTTTTTACTTGGAAGACCCAGAAGTTGAGGAAGAAAAAGTTGTTGAAGGATATTACTCGCTTAATCCCTTTCCTTTTCAAGTAGATGCGGAAAAAAACTCTAAAGAAGTCGTTTTCTTTGATTTTGTCTTTTTCGATGGAGACCCTTTACGCCAAATTGAGATTGAAATGGAATGTGCTAACGAAATTCCCGGCCTTTACACCGTCCCAGAGCTCGGTGTGGAAAACGCAACCTTCAAGGAAGTCCTTGAGGCTGTAAAAAGATACTACGAAGAAAAACTCTCTTCTAAGCAACCTGCCAAAACTACCGCCTAATCCTGCC
>JALSNH010000032.1 GCA_026987085.1 Aquificota bacterium
CACGGTGACCTCGATAGATAAAGGGAGGTTTAAAGATGGAGCAGTCTCTCAGTTGGATTTTGTTTAAAACCTTGGTATTTCCAGGTTTGACTTTCCTTCTACTGGTTATTTTTGCGACCTTCTACCTTGAAAGGAAACTTGTTGCGGATATGCACGGTAGAACAGGTCCTTACTATGTAGGACCTTACGGAATCCTCCAAACGGTGGCGGATATTTTCAAAATCCTCCAAAAGGAGGTAATAATTCACCGAGAAGCGGACAAATTGTTGTTCCTTATAGTTCCTGCGGTAGCTTTCTTAATGGTTTCTTTGGTAGCAGCTTTTATTCCATACGATGAGAATTTGTGGATAGTTTCTACTCCTTACGACCTGGTTATATCGTTGGCACTTCTAACATCGCTTCCCGCAATATTCCTCTTTGCCGGTTGGGTTTCAAAAAGTAAATATCCCTTTATAGGTGGAATAAGGGTTATCAACCAACTTATTTCGGGAGAAATTCCGCTCTGGTTGGCCGGTCTCTCGGTGGCTCTTTGGTACGGAACTTTTAACTACCTTGAAATAGTTCATAAGTTCGATATTGTCGGCTTTTTGGTTAACCTCGTAGGCTTTGCCATCTTTCTGGTAGCTATACTAATCGTCGCCGACAGGCCTCCTTTCGATATTCCCGAAGCGGAACAGGAAATCGTCTATGGATTTTTAACCGAATACACCGGTGTAGGATATCTACTGTTGGCGGGTGCCAAATTCCTCGAAGTATTCGTTTTGGCGGCAATGACTGTAACCCTCTTTTTGGGAGGATTTAAAGGGCCCTTCCTACCGGGATGGGTTTGGTTCCTACTAAAAGTATTTGCAGTTTACTACTTAGCTTTTGCCATAAGGGCTTCAACCCCCAGAATAAGGCTCGACCAACTTATTAAATTCACCTGGAAAATTTTGGTACCCTTATCGTTGCTAAACATCGTTTTGATATTGATTATCAAAGCTTTTTAAGGAGGTATTAAGAATGCTGTTCAACATAGTTGAAAAAATAACTATGGTAGCCTCCAGGGCT
>JALSNH010000033.1 GCA_026987085.1 Aquificota bacterium
TTTTCTTCTAAATACTTTTCTATTTGATTTATTTTTTTATATATTTCTTTTTTTCTGTTTTCTCTGTACTTTCTGTGATCTTTTTCTTCTTCTTCATACTTGCTCTTAATTCTCTTCAAATCTCTCTTGATGCTTTCGAGAGTTTTTGAATATATGTTTATTCTAGCTTCTGCAGTTTCTAGCACAGCTCTAACAATTGAATCGTCGATTTGTTTTGCTTTCATCTCTACTTCTCTATCTATTATATCAGCTAACAACCCCATTTTTCTCACCTTTTTTGACTTACTCATTATACTATTTATACTTTTCTAAAATTGACAAAATGGAAAAATGGCAGGAAGCAAGACGGAAGAAAAATAGGAAAGAAAAGAAGCAAATCAAAGAGATTAGTTAAATAAGTTTTGTTATTCTTTTGAAATTAAATCTGTTATTCTTTCATATAACTCGTATGAGGAGATCTTGTTGTTATTGTATTCTTCGATAAGTTCGTCTATGTTTTTGATTACACTACATATGTCTGTGTCTATTTTTAGTATAGAGAAGTGTGGTGGAATATCGATTTCTGCAACGTATAGCTCGAATTCTTTCGTAAATAATTTTCTCTTCTCTCGAAAGATGGTTACTCGTTCATTCCAGTATATCTCTTCTTGTTCTGTGAGTTCGCTGATTTCTCTTATATGTTTCAGGTCGTAGTAGTCAAGGAGAAGAAGTTCTGATTCTTCTTCTGCTTTCGCCCATTCGTACATCGCTTCTGCATACTGTTCAAGAGCATCTATGAACTCTTTTTCGTTCTCTGCAGAAACGAGTTTTTCAATTGCTTCAGCGTATGCGCTGTGTGGACAGCAATAGAGTTGTATATCATACTCTTTAATCATCTTTTCTGCGAATTCGGTTATTTCGTCTTTATAAAAGTCTTTATTAATGTTGTCGGGGTTGGCGGTGTCTATAAAAGATGCGGCAGTCGCTATTTTCTCGACAAGTTCTTGAATCTTTTTTTTACTAACTTCTTCTAATCTCGCTTTCATGATTAATGCTATACGCTTATACT
>JALSNH010000034.1 GCA_026987085.1 Aquificota bacterium
TCCGTCAAATGGTGGAAGAAGAACTTTTAAAAAGAGGAACCTACCAAGGGTTCAAATCTCCATTTTTCCGCCATTACAGGTAAGCTCTTTCTTTTTAGCTTCCAATGAAAGTTGGAATTTTTGATTCTGGGCTGGGTGGTTTAACGGTTTTAAAGGAACTTTTAAAGGTTTCTAAAGGAATTGAGTTTTACTACCTTGGGGATACGGCGAGGGTTCCCTACGGTATCCGTTCGGAGGAAACGGTAAAGCGTTATGCCCTCGAATGCACCCTCTTTTTAAAGGAATTCGATATCGACCTGCTTGTTATAGCCTGCAATACCGCCTCCGCAAAGGCGGGAGCTTTTTTAAGAAAAAAATTTCCCGAGCTTCCCATTTTCGATGTGATAGAACCGGCTGTGGAGGAGATATTAAATTTGAACCCTCAATCGGTAGGTGTAATAGGAACTCCTTCCACCGTAGGGAGCAAAGTTTATAAGGAGAAACTCCTAAAAAGAAAAAGTAATATTAAAATCCTACAGAGGGCAACTCCGCTTTTAGTTCCCCTTGTAGAGGAAGGTTTTTTAAAAGGTCCTATAACGGAAACGGTTTTAAGACATTACCTTTCGGATTGGAAAGACAAAATTGAGGTCCTCCTATTGGGATGTACCCACTACCCCCTTTTAAAGGAGGAGATTAAGAGACTTTTTCCCGATTGGGTTATAGTTGATAGTGCCCAACCTTTGGCAAAAGGTTTAAAACCTCTCCTCCAAAGGGAAGGGAATAATAAAGTCCACCTATTTTTCACCGACAAAACAGCCTTTTTGGAAAGAATGCTTACCTCTATAGGATTAAAAGAAAAGAGAATAAAAATAGTTAAATGGTAAGGATTACTTAAGGTTTTTAATTTCACACTTGAGGTAATTTTGAGCTAGATCTTTTAAACCTAAAGCTTCCAAGGTTTGGATAGAGATATTTCCTGCGGGCAAGTTGTTGTCCACTTGGAATTTAACAACTGCTGCCATAGTGTTATCATCAAGAACGCCATTTATAGGACCGTTATAGTATCCGAGCTCGTTAAGTTTTTCCTGAATAAGTTTGATATCCTCAGGTTTCAAGTTGATATTACATAGAACCGCGTCCCAAATAACTTGAGGTCCTTTAACCTCAAATACTTTTTTAACAACATCGTATTTAGGAGGAATAGGCTGTTTTTGGCAGCTAGCATCTTTTACAAGCTGTTTAACTTTGACAATTTTATACTCTGCAGGAACCAATACCTTTTTGCATTTGGGAGGTTCTACCATTACTTTCCTTGTTAGAGTTACATATTCTGCAGGAACCTTTACCTTACAGACTATACCGTCTTGAGATTTCCAGATAGTTCTAGGAGGAACTATCATTACCCTTTCTTCTACAGTTTTATATTTGGCGGGAATAACTTCTATTTTGTGATATGCGGGTCTTACCAAGATTTTCTTTTCAACTTCTCTAAATTGTGCGGGTAAGGTTTTTACATTATAGCCGCCATCTTCTTTAACATACTTAATAATTACCTCTTCAAATGTTGGAGGTTTTACCAACTTACCATAACAGCATCCTACCGGTGCATTGGCGGGTTGTGTTACAGATGGTGATTCATTGTTAAGAAGGTTTTTAATTATTGCTAACAGCTCTTGAGGAGATTTGTTTTTGTATTCACCCCAATCTAC
>JALSNH010000035.1 GCA_026987085.1 Aquificota bacterium
TACCATAACAGCATCCTACCGGTGCATTGGCGGGTTGTGTTACAGATGGTGATTCATTGTTAAGAAGGTTTTTAATTATTGCTAACAGCTCTTGAGGAGATTTGTTTTTGTATTCACCCCAATCTACAAAGTAGCGAACTTTTTTTTCGATAATAGCTTTTTTCTGAACTGGTACTACAGGTTCTTCTTCTTTTACCTGCTGAGGTTGCGGTTGTGGCTGTAGTTGCGGTTGTGGCTGTGGCTGTGGCTTTGGCTGTGGCTGTGGTTGCTGTTGCTGTTGCTGTTGTTGGGGAGCGCATTGGCCTTCATCAAAGATGCTAAAACCTCCCGTATTGCAGGAAGGCAAAACATCAACAGCACTGGAAACAGAAATAGCTCCGCTTACAAAAATTGCACTTAATAAAACAACCTTTCTCATAGAAAACCTTATTATACAAAGTATGCAAATAGAAAGTCGGGAAAAATGAAATAAAGAAAAACTTTGTAGATTTTCTGTAGTTTTGAACTACCTTTGTTTAGATCTTTTTCTTTCTTTATTAAGAATGCTAAGAAAAACTTATCCAACAATTGAATTAAAAAAGGTGGAAAAATTACCATTTAACCTCTAAAGCTAATCTCAAAGTATCTTTATAATCTCTATCGGCACCTCCTAGAGTTTTAACTTCACTTTGATATTTAACATGTTTCCAATCTGCACCTACCCTTACATATTTGTTGAACCTATATTCAGCACCGATAATAAACTCGGTCCTATCGGAAGCAGAAGTGGAGTAATTTTTAAGTTTGGACCAATCGTTGTCAAAGTTCCAATAACCTATCCTTGCAAAGAGGGTAGTAGGGAGTTTAATCCAGTTTTTGAGATATAGGTCTCCATTAATAGCCCAACCGTAGTTGGTGAAACTTTTCTTTGAAGTAGCGGTTTCATAGTAGTTACTTTCTTTGTTATAGATATACTGAGCTGCAATCAGAAAGTATTTATTTTTGTAAACTGCAAAAGGTTGGAATATAAATCTATCAGCTTGCTGATGAGTAGGACTATTGGTGTTATCAATATATGTTGAATGTAAACCCACTGTAAAACCGGGAACTAGGGTATAGTTAACCCTACCTTCTAAAGATTTACCGAAATGTTTATCGTCTTCCGCGCCATGGTATCCTTCTCCATTGTAGATACCAAACAGATATCCCAATTTTTGAACTTTACCCTTAAAAGCTATACCAACATCTGCAGATCCTATAAGGTGGGCTCCGTCGCTATCCTCTATAAAGGTTTTATCCATATATCTGTGGAGCCACACGTGGTGTTCCAACCAATCTATAGCAGCTCTATGAGCTAAACCTATTTCTGTTTGTAGATAGTTATTTAATTTCCAATTTAGATAGGCATATTTAAGTCTTACATTGTAGGAACCATTGGATGCTTGATAAATATCTGTAGTCAAACGAAAGTAATTACTTTTAGTAAAGTATTTTCTTACTTCAAAGTAGGCTCTATCAACTTTAAATTGGTTGAAATCATCGTTAGCTTTATTCGTGTCGCTAATTTTATAGTCATAGTGTAAATAAGCAACTCCACCAATTTTCAAACCTTTTAACCACTTTGCTATCTGTTTTATTTCCTGGTTTCCGGCATTATTTTGATTTTCCCTGTTTGCCGCTTGTAGGATTTGTTCAGCCTGCTCTTGAGTTATATAGCCATTTTCTTGCAAAGTTTCCACTAACTGTTCAAGACCTCCGGCGTGACTAAAAGAAAAAGTTCCAAATATTGCTCCAGCTAAAGCAACTTTCTTCATCATAATTAGCTTTTTATCCTCACACTGTGTTAATTTTTTGTAAAAACTAAAGACTTTTATCAATTCTCTTTAAGAAAGAGAAGACAAAATTTTTCTTTCATTGGTAAGGGGGAAACTTTTATGGGTAAAAAAATTAAAGTATTTAAAATACGCTTGCCGATAACCAATAAAATAGGTCAACTTTTAGTTCCGCATATAAAGGTGGTTAAATACCTTAAAAAAGGTGATAAATTGGTAGTAGAAACCGATAGAGGTATTGAAATTGTTGAATATTTAGGTAGTTCCTATGAACATTGTCCAGATGACCCTTTGGCTACTTATTTAAGGAAACCAACTTATTTGGACAGGGAAAAATTTAAAAGGCACCGAAAGAGGGCAAGGTGGCTGTTAAAAGAACTATCGAAGGCGGTAAAGGATTACGGTCTAAATTTAAAACCTTTAGCTGTGTATATTCCTCTCGACAATAGAAGGATATTTTTTTATTACACCGCACCTCAAAGGGTCGATTTTCGAAAGTTTATAAAGGATATGTCCCGCAAGTACGGTAAAAGAATAGAGATGCGGCAAATCGGAGTTAGAGATGCGGTTCAAATGAAAGGAAATATAGGGGTGTGCGGTCAAAAAACCTGCTGTTCTGTTTTTATGGAAAAATTTGAATCGATAAACATTAACTATATTTCCGAACAGAATCTACCGAACTCTGCGAATAAGTTCACAGGTGTATGTGGACGTTTGAAGTGCTGTTTGGCCTTTGAGAAAGGTAATTACATTGAAAAAAAACTTTTACCACCGGTAGGTTCGAAAGTATGTCTATTAGATGGTAAAAGGACTATTGAAATTTTAGAGATAGACCCTATTAGAAGGTTGTTGGTTTATAAAGAAGGTGAATCTATTAAAGAAGAGGTATTAGATAGCTTCCTACCCAAGGATTTTGAAAAAGTTGCAAAATCCTACGATTGTATAGGATGCGAATGTTCAACACCTATTGAGGAAAGTATTGAACCTTTAATGCTCTCTACCGGTGATTTTTCCTCCTACAGGAGGTTCTTTTAATGGATGTTTTGAACTTTATTCAAAACCTTTTGGGAAACTCTTTTGGAAGAGTTGTGGCCGTTTGTAAAGATGGGAGTTGGCTTTATACGAAGGATGGAAAGGTTAAAATCTGTGTTCCACGTTTTGAACCTTTAAAAGAAGGCCAAAAGGTGGAAAAGAATCTTTCTTTAGACCTTTTGGAGGAGGAAGTTCTATTTGTTGAAACTGATAAAGGAGTACTTATAAAGGACGGAACCGATTATAGGTTCTTTCCGAAGGGAACCTTTAAAATGGTTTGGAAAAATTTAAAATAAAAAGCTAAAAGAGATAAAGAAATCAAAAATTAGATCTTTTCTATTCAAAAACCTTAGAAACTGGTTAAAAGCACAGTATAGAGCTTAATATGGCGAAAAATAGGCAGGAATAGGGATGGCGTGGACCTACCCGAAGCCTCGTATCAAAAATGTGAGGTAGTTCACACGGAACAAACAGAACACTGAGGATTTTTTTTCAATTTAGCTATAACGCATTGATTTGTTTTTGTATCAATTATTAACGTTTTTCCTACTAAATTTTCTCCTTCTCCACTTACTAACTTAATAACTTCATTTACCTGGAAAGTAGCAACGGAGGCTACAGTAGTTACCAATGTTGGTTCATTGTTTTCAGAGATCTCTTTAAGTGTTTCTAAATCGCCGGGGAATAAACATTCCAAACAGGGTATCTCTTTCTCCTTATAGAAAGGAAATGAAGCAACCCAACCTTCCCATTTTCCAACAGCAGCCGAAATTAACATTCTTTTTTTGTTATAGCAAACCCTATTTAAAATTCTTTTAGTATCAAAGTTATCGGTACAATCTATGACTACATCGGCTTTATCGATTAAATAGTTGGCATTGATTTTTGTTAATCTAGTATCAAAGGTCTCCAACTTTAAAAAGGGATTTATCTGTTTCAAGCGGCGGGCTGCTACCAAAACCTTACTCTTACCGACATCGTGCCAACCGTAAAGAATTTGTCTATCCAAATTGGAACGGCTAACCCTATCGTTATCTACCAAAATTATGTTTTTGGCGCCTAAATAAACCAATTCACTTGCAACAAAAGAACCTAAACCTCCCAATCCAACAATTAGAAATCTAAGTTCTTGAAGTAGCTTTTGACTCTCTTCTCCCAATATTTGAACGATAGCATTTTTTCCAATAGGAGTTAAATCCATTAAATAAAAACATAATAAGTTTGTGTGAAAAGTTAACCAAAAATGAATTTTTCTATAAGTTCACATAACGTGTGTCCTAGAGTTATATGGCATTCCTGTATTCGTGGGGTTTCAAAAGACGGAACTATAAAGGTGTAATCTCCCAAATTTTTTGCTTTTCCTCCATCTCCTCCGGTAAAAACAACCGTTAAAGCTCCTTTTTCTTTTGCTTTTTTTAAAGCTCTTAACACATTTTCGCTATTTCCCGAAGTAGAAATACCTATTACAACATCATTGGAGGAAACGAAAGCATCAATTTGCCTTTCAAAAATAGTTTCAAATCCAAAATCGTTGCCTACAGCGGTTAATATTGATGTATCTGTAGTTAAAGCAACCGCTCTCAACGGTGGCCTATTTTTGGAAAATCTTCCAACCAATTCCGCAGCAATATGTTGGGCATCGGCGGCACTTCCTCCATTGCCAAATAGATAAACTGTTCCTCCTTTTTTTAACCTCGTCGCTATCTTTTTAGAAAGTTCTTCTATTTGGGAAGCGTACTTTTCAACAAAGGCTATTTTTATTTCTGCACTTTCCTTAAAAATTGTGAAAATTCTTTCCTTCATTGGGTCTCCTTAATTTTTGATTTTCTCGTTTAATACTGTAAATAATTTTAAGTTAGGCTTCCTATGGAGTAGAGAATTTACAGGTTAAGAACTTTCTTTTTATAAAGAGTGTAAACCCCACCCAAGCTCCGCATCTTTGATACGGGGTAGTTTACTTTTGGAGTCTTACCTCTACATAGCTTGTTAAGTATTTTTCAATTTACCACAAAAAGGAGAGGTTATTTTCAAAACTTTAGATGGGTAAAAAAGGGTATATTGAAGAACTTTACAGCGAAAAGAACGCCTGTCCCGAGCACGGAATAAGTCTGCCTGAACTCTCGCCGAGACTCTTTTCCTTTAACTCCCCCTACGGAGCTTGTCCCGATTGCAAAGGTTTGGGAGTTAGGTGGGAAATAGACCCTCAAAGTTTAGTTGATGAAAACCTCCCTGCGGAGGATGCTATAAAACCGCTCCAAACGATGACCTTTAACTACTTAAAGTTTCCCCTCCGCAGGGTTTTGAGATATTTGGGCTACTCTCCGAGGAAAAGGTGGAAAGAGCTCCCCAAGGAGGTCAAGGAAATAATCCTCTACGGGGAGCATACCTACCTCGATTGGGAGGGTGTAATTCCACACCTCGAGAGGAGATTTTTAGAAAGTGACGCCGAAAGGGTTAGGGAGGAACTTGAGGACTACATAAGGGAGAAAACCTGCCCAACCTGCGGAGGTTCGAGGCTACGACCCGAGGCCCTCAGCGTTTTAATAGACGGCAAAAGCATTTGGGATATAGTGCAAATGCCGGTTGGCGAGGCCAAAAAGTTCTTTGAAGAGCTAAAAGGGAAACTCACCAAAAAGGAGCGCCAAATAGCGGAAAGGCTAATCGACGAAATAATCGCCCGTTTGGGATTTTTGGTAAATGTGGGCCTCGACTACCTTACTTTGAGCAGAACTGCCACCACCTTAAGCGGGGGCGAAGCGCAAAGGATTAGATTGGCCACCCAGCTTGGGAGCAAACTATCGGGTGTCCTCTACGTGCTCGATGAACCCTCAATAGGACTCCACCCGAGGGATACCACAAAGTTAATAAACACCTTAAAAGGTCTAAGAGATTTGGGAAACACCGTTGTGGTGGTAGAGCACGACCCGGAAACTATTGAGAGTGCCGATTGGATCATCGAGCTTGGGCCCGGTGCGGGTTATAAGGGTGGTCAAGTTGTGGCGGAAGGAACGGTCGAAGATATAAAGCAAAATCCCAACTCCCTAACGGGTGCCTATCTAAGCGGTAGGCTAAAGATAGAGGTCCCGAAGGAGAGGAGAAAGCCCTCCGGGAAATATTTGGTTATAAAAGGTGCGAGGGAGCACAACCTAAAAAATATCGATGTGAAAATACCGCTCGGTCTATTTGTGGCTATTACCGGCGTAAGCGGTAGCGGAAAATCAACCCTAATTTACGATATCCTCTGGAAGGCGGCCAAAAGGAGGTTTTACAAATCGGCCGACGAACCGGGAGTGCACGATGCTATAGAGGGGTGGGAGCATATCGACAAGGTTATCAATGTGGACCAATCGCCGATAGGCAGAACCCCCCGCTCCAACCCGGCAACCTACACAAAAATTTTCGATACAATCCGCCAACTGTTTGCCTCAACTCCGGAGGCCAAAGCAAGGGGTTGGAAACCGGGCCGCTTTTCCTTCAACGTCAAAGGGGGCCGTTGCGAAGTTTGTCAAGGGGAGGGCGTTATCAAAGTTGAAATGCACTTCCTACCACCCGTTTATGTGATCTGCGATGCCTGCAAAGGGACCCGCTACAATGCGGAAACCCTCGAAGTGAAATATAAAGGCAAAAACATCGCCGAAGTTTTGGATATGACAATAGAAGAGGCCTACGAGTTTTTTAAAAATATACCGAGTTTAGAAAGGAAGCTAAAACTTTTACTCGATGTGGGATTAGGCTATTTAAAACTCGGCCAACCGGCTCCCACGCTTAGCGGAGGTGAGGCCCAAAGGATAAAACTGGCAAGGGAGCTTTCCAAACGGGATACCGGAAGAACCCTATACCTTCTCGACGAACCCACAACCGGCCTCCACACCGACGATGTTAAAAAGCTTATAAAGGTCCTCCAAAGGTTGGTCGATAAAGGAAACACCGTTGTGGTTATAGAGCACAACCTCGACGTTATAAAGAGCGCCGACTGGATAATAGACCTCGGGCCGGAAGGCGGGGAAAGGGGCGGTCAAATTGTTGCCGAAGGAACACCCGAGGAGGTTGCCCAAAATCCCCAAAGCCACACTGGAAAATATCTGAAAAAAGTTTTGAACTTTTAAATCTTTCGATTTTCCAAATTTTAAAAAAGTATCTAAGGAAGGTTTATTTCGACTGTAGAGTTTAATGGAGCATTAAAATACCACCATTTATGATAGATAGGGATACGGTTCTAAAAGTGGCCGAACTTGCAAGGTTGAAACTTACCGAGGAGGAAATAGAACTTTACTCCAAACAGTTAAAGGATATTTTGGAATTTGTTAACACTATGAATGAGGTTAACACCGATAATGTTGAACCCTTTGTGTTGGAATTTGAGGAAACCCCTTTAAGGGAAGATACACCGGGCAAAACTCTCCCGAGGGAGGAAATTGAAAAAAATGCTCCCGAATTTGAAAACGGTTTCTTTGTGGTTCCAAGAATCTTTTCCACCGAAGGTTAAGTGTTAAAAATGCGCCTTTTAGTGGTTGGGGATATTATAGGCAATCCCGGTAGGAGGGCTTTAAAAAAGTTCCTCGAAACGGAAGGAAAAGAGCTTAATTACCAATTTTTGGTAGTAAACGGTGAAAACGCCGCCGGGGGTTTCGGAATAACCGAAAAGGTTTACAAAACTTTAAAATCGCTCGGGGTGGATGCAATTACAACCGGAAACCACGTTTGGGACAAAAAGGAAACTTGGAACTTTATAGGGAAAACAAAAGACCTCCTTAGACCGGCAAATTACCCCGATACGGTTCCCGGTTTAGGTTGGAATATTTTTGAAAAAAACGGCGTAAGGATAGCGGTTATAAACCTTATGGGTCTTACTTTTATGAACCCCTATTTGGAAAATCCATTCCTGACCTTCGATAGGATTTACGAGGAGGTTAAAAACCGAAGCGATATAGTGGTTGTCGATTTCCACGCCGAGGCCACCAGCGAAAAAAATGCCTTTGTTCTCTACGTTAAAGGTAGGGCGCAGCTCGTTTTCGGAACCCACACCCACATTCCCACGGCCGATGAGCGCATCATCGACGGCCAAACCGCCTATATAACCGATGTGGGAATGAGTGGAGTTTTAAACTCCGTTATAGGTGTAGAATTTAAAAGGAGCTTGCCCTACTACCTTCAAGGAATTAAAAAGAAATTCTATATAGCGGAAAAAGGAGATGTGGTTTTCAACGCCCTCTTGGTGGAATTTGATGAAAGTTTTAAACCTGTAAAGGTGGAAAGGATACAAAGGCTCTACAGGTGGGAGGAACTAAAGGAAATTTCCGTTTAAAGGTTTTAGTAAATTCCCTTACTTTTGAGGTAAATAAGCCCGCCGAAGGCGGCTATTAATAGAACTAAAATAATTTTTTCACCTATCCCTCCTGTCTTCATAAGGCGAAAGCTAAACCGTGGGTGGTAGCCTAAGCCTACCGGTATACCTTTGTAGGTTAAAGCATCGAGTACCAAATGGGAGAGGTATCCGACCCAAAACCCGTAAAGGAAATTCCAGTAAAAATCCCATTTAGGGTAGTTTTTTTCCAAAAACACCCATAGGACAAAGAGGGCTAAAACAATTATCGGATGGTGGGTTATTCCTCTATGGGTGTTCCATAGGGTGGTTTTTACACCTTTTGGAGGAATGTAGTAGGTGAATTTCAAATCTATATCGGGAAAAACGGAACCTATTACCGCCAAAGGAATGGCGTAATTGGGAACCTGAAAAAGGTAAGCAAAAACGAGACCTCCCACAATGTGGGTAGTTCCAAGCAACCTTATTCCTCCTCCACAGGTAAAATATCCTCAGGAGGTTCCTCCTCCCCCTCTTCCACCAGTTCTTTTAGGTATTCAGCGTACTCTTCGGCCGTAAGGAGGTCCTCAACTTCGGAAGGATCCCTCATTTCGAGAACGCAAATCCAACCGTCCTCGTAAGGGTATTCGTTGATAAGCTCGGGACTATTTTCGAGTTCGCTATTTATATCTACAACTTTACCCGCAACTGGAGCGTAAACGGCCGCTACGCTTTTTACACTTTCTATGTTTGCTAAGGTATCCCCGCTTTCCACCTCTTGGTTCAATTCGGGGAGCTCCACATAAACTATATCGCCGAGTTCCGACTGGGCATAATCGGTAATACCTACCTTTGCTTTGTTATCTTCTTCTACCAATAGCCATTCATGTTCCTTTGTGTAAAACCTATCTTTTGGAACCCTATATTTGTCGGCTACGATAATCTCGTCCATAGTGGGTAAATAAATATAACGCTTAAAGTAAAAAAAGGATTTAAAAACCCACAGAGAGGGTTAAAGCAGCAAAAGGTCCCCTAGCTTTTACATCCGCCGAAACATTATCTACATTATCCACCCTATACCTTTGATAACGATAACCCGCATCTAAAGAAAGGGTTGCAATCTTAGCAAAACTATAGGACAACCCTGCCGCAACCCTCCAATCGTAGAAGTAATTCTTGCTTCCGGCGGCTATACCTTTTATATCGCCATACACATGAACAAAAGGAAGGTTTATACCAACCCTTCCGTAAAGGTAGGGAAGAGGTATCGTTGCAGATTTTGTTTCACTCTGCTGGGTAGTCAAACTTTTTATGGTTGCTTTAAAGTCTATAACTTTAGCTCCGAAACCCCAGGAGGCATTAATAATTTTTAAATCTAACGGTGTGTAATAAAGAGTTGTATCCAATTGGTGGAATTTAAACTTCGAATACACCCTGTCGTTAACGGCTATTTTCAAATTACCAAAGGTGAAACTTTTAGAAACCGTTCCTGTTCCTGAGCTATCCATGCGGAGGTATTCAATCCTAATATTGGGAAGGGGTATCAATATCAGACTAATGTTGTGCCTAATATCGAGATAAACAAAATATCTAGTTTTATCATGAATGTGGAGATCATTTTTTAAATCTACTTTATCTCCTTCATACTGAACCCATCCGGCAAATTTTTCCCTTTGGGGACCTCCTCCAACTTCTATTTGAAAAGCAAAGGAGGAAACGCTTGCCAGAGTTATAGCAGTTAAAAATGCTTTTTTTAGTGTCATAGGTTTGTTAAGTTTACAGATTGCTATCTAAAGTTTGCAAAATTTCCTCCGGGTGTACTTGGGAAGTTCCCAATTTAGATACAGCTATACCGGCACACAGGTTTGCAAATTTACAAGATATAATCCAATCTTTTGAAGCTATATAAGACGCTGTCAAAGATGCTATAACTGTATCTCCTGCACCGGTAACATCGTAAACTTCCCTTGCAGTGGCTGGAAAATGTTTTATATCCTCCCTCACGAGGGCTAGTCCCTTTTCACTTAAAGTAACTACAAGGGTATCCAATTTCATTTTTTCTCTCAATATGGGCGCAGTTTCTATATAAGACCCTTGAAGGGAGAAATATTTGGCAATCTCGGAGAACTCCTTAAGGTTTGGAGTCATACAAAAAAGCCCTCTGTAGGAAAGGTAATTTTGAGGTCTTGGATCCACAAAGGTAGGAACCTCTATTTTTTTCCTCAATAGGTCTCCTAAATATTTAGTAATTACACCTTTTGCGTAATCGGAGACTATTACCGCATCGGGGTCAAATTCCTTTAAAACCGTAAATAGGTTTTCCGTTTCCTTTTCCTTTAAAGGTTCTTTACTCTCCCTATCAATTCGGAGCAGTTGCTGAGATTTTGCTACAACTCTTGTCTTTCTCGTAGTTGGCAGTTTTTCAGATTCTATTAAGTAGAACTCTATCTTTCTTTGCCTCAAAATTTCCTTTAAAATTTCTCCCTCCGAATCCTTTCCTACCCTTCCTAAAAGTAAAATTTCTCCAACTTCGAGGCTTTTTAAATTTAAAGCAACATTAGCCGCGCCTCCGGCGCGGAATTCTTCTCTTTCTATTTCAAAAATAGGAACCGGTGCTTCGGGTGAAATCCTTTCAACTTTACCAAAAATGTATTTATCGAGAATTAAATCACCGATAACCGCTATTTTTAAATTTTTAAATTTCCTTAAAAGGTTCTCTATTTGGTTTTTCACCATCACTAAGATTTAGTATTGCTTTTTGCCCACTTTAATTTAAAACCTATCATGAAGAAAAGTAGAAAACTCTCTCTTTGGGAAGCAGTTTCTCTAGCAGTTGGAACAATGATAGGGGCGGGTATCTTCTCCGTTTTGGGAGTGGGAGCCCAAATTTGCGGTAAAAATCTTCCCTTAGCTTTTTTTCTGGCCGGAATAGTCGCCTGGTTTGTAGCCTATGCCTATGCCCAGTTGGGAAAAGTGTATATTACCAACGCCGGCCCAATAGGTTTTATCCTACAAGCCTTTGGAGATAGCATTCTTATAGGAGTTTTAGCCTTCCTCTATTGGTTTTCCTTTGTAGTTTCCATTTCCCTTTTTGCAAAGGCTTTCTCCTATTACGGAATAGCCCTTTTTCATCTACCTAACAATCAACTCACAGTAGGAATAATAGAGGCTTTAATCATAGCTCTTTTTACAGTTTTAAATTTCTTTGGAGCAAAAGCGGTAGGTAGAGTTGAGTTTTATATAGTTCTTATAAAAATTGCTATACTTTTAACATTCGTTGTTTTAGGAATTTGGACTATCCACCCAGAATGGATAAAACCTAACCTTTCACCGTTAGCTTTAAGGGATACACTCTATGCGGTTGCAATTTTATTCCTGACCTATATGGGTTTTGGAATAATAACAAATGCATCGGAGGATATAGAAAACCCAAAAAAGAATGTTCCCAAAGCTATCTACCTAAGTCTGTTCATAGTAATGTTGATTTACGTTGGTGTTGCTTTGGTTGCTATAGGCAATCTTCCACTAAACGAACTTTTGAAAGCCAAAGAGTATGCTTTAGCGGAGGCTGCAAAACCCTTTCTAGGCAATCTTGGTTTTGTATTGGTCTCCATAGGAGCTTTGATATCTACAGCTTCTGCAATAAATGCTACACTATATGGAGGAGCAAATGTTGCCTATGTTTTTGCCAAAAAGGGAGAATTACCCAAATTCTTTGAAAGAAAGGCCTGGTTTTCGGAATCGGAAGGACTCTATCTAACGGCAATACTTGGTTTAATATTTGCCTTATTTTTCAACCTTGAAGGGGTAGCTTCCCTTGTAAGCTTCACACTTTTGGTTATTTATCAATTTGTATTATTGACGCATTATAAACTTGCCCCTTTTGTTGGAGGTTTTAGGTTTATTTCAGTAATAGGATTGGTTTTAATTACAACCGTAGGAATTCTTCTCCTTATATACCAATACAAGACAAATATTCAAACTTTCTATACTGCGATAGTTTTAATACCCGCAATAACCCTTTTTGAGTGGTTTTATAAAAGAAAAACCAAACGAGTTTTTAAAAGTTGAACCTTTTCTATCCTATTTTTGAACTTCCTACCAACCACTGAAGGGTTTTAACTAAAGCGTATATACCCGATACGGATAAATTGATAACACCCAAAGTTAACAAACTTTTAATATAGACCTCTGCGGTTTCAAAAATATTTTTTGTTCGCAAATAAGAGTAAAAGGCTATAAAAAGGGATATAAATACAACAAGGTAATAAATCCATCCAAAGCTAATAGATAGGTAGCCGTAGAAAACTAAAAAAGTATCCATTTAAATTTAAAATTTAAACTTTAGTTGTTTCTGCATTTTTTACAGCCTTTATGGTATTGCTCTCACCCATATAAACTATAGAAGGGCTATAGTTTTCTAGCTCCTCTTCTGAATAAAGAGCGTAAGAAACAATTATGATTTTATCCCCCTTCGCCCCTTTACGGGCAGCAGCTCCATTGAGTCGACAGATTCTACTACCTGCGGGTGCCGGAATTATATAGGTAGAAAACCTTTCACCGTTATTTATGTTATAAACTTCTACCTTTTCGTAAGGAAGTAGGTTAGCCAATTTCATTATCTCCTCGTCCAAAGAAAGGCTTCCTTCATAATAAAGTTCCGCACCGGTAATAGTTATCTGGTGAATTTTGGATTTAAGCATTATCCGTTGCATTGCTTAAAAATCTATCCTAATATCGCCTCTTAACTTTTCCACAAAACTTATAATCAATTTCTTCCAAGGAAGATGCAGCAAAAAAAGATTTTCAAGATCCTTATAGCGGGGAGCTTTGGAAGTGGAAAAACTTCCTTGGTAAGGACATTAAGTGAAATTGAACCTCTTACAACGGAAAAGCAAATTTCCAACTCACAAGAAAGGCTTTTTCCGGGTAAGAAGACCACAACTGTTGCGTTGGATATGGGAAAGTTAAAAATTGCCGATGATTTGGAAATCCACCTATTCGCAACACCCGGACAGGAAAGATTTTCCTTTATGTTGGATATCCTTAGCAAAGGAATCCTCGGAGCTTTGGTGCTTGTAGATGCAACAAACCTAGCTTCAATAGATGAAGCTAAAAATATTGCTAAAAAAATTAGGGAACTTTACGAAATTCCTATTGTTTATGGGATAACAAAAACTGATGAAGAGAATGCCAAAAGCTTTGAGGAAATACAAATCCATTTGGGAAATGAAGATGATGCAAAGATTATCAAACTGGACCCAAGAGATTTTGAAAGTAGCAAAAGGGCACTTTTGGAACTCTTAAAGCTCATTTTGGAGCAGTAAATGGTAGGCTGTAAAAGTTGCAACGGTAGCGGCCGTTTCCGCTTTTAAGATAAAATTCCCTAAGGAGACGGGTTTAAAATCCTTTTCCTCTAAGAGTTTTGATTCCTCCTCATCAAAACCTCCTTCAGGTCCAACTATGAGCGCAACCTTCTTTAGGTTTCGATGTTTTAAAATTTCCTCGGCAAGAAGTTTATTGCTCTCTTTCTCAAAAGGGAAAAGATTTAATCCATCTTCAAAAGGTTTCACATCTTTTAAAACTATTGGTGGTAGGACTTTTAAAGGTTCATGCCTTCCGCACTGTTTCATATTTTCCAGAGCCACCCGTTGCCATCTTTCCAATTTATCTCTAACGACAGAAATTTTGTTATAGCTTCTTTTTGATATTACCGGAACTATTTCAGAAACTCCCGTTTGCGAAACACTTTCAACTATCTCATCAAAAGTTGATACCCTTACAGGAACACATTGATAGAGACGGATATAAACACGGGGAACATTTTTGGGAAGTTTTTTCAAAATTTCCACTTCTGCAAATCTTTTTGTTATTTTTATAACTCTACCTAAATATGGGGTAAAACTACTTTCATCTATAAGCTCAATTAATTCATCTTCTTCAATCCTTTTAACCTTTAAATGATTAAAATCTCTATCAATAACAGCACCTTTATCTGTTATCTTTCCAAAAAATCTTTCCATTTAAGGAAATTTAAATTTAAAAATCCAAAGCAGTTTTCTCCAATTGAAACCTGCACCCTGTTCAACAACAATAGATTTTCTATGAACATTTTCGATATGATGAAGCAACTCAAATCGGTTCAGGACAGCATGAACAAACTCAAAGAGGAACTTGAAAAAGAGACCGTTACCTACGAGGACGAAAATTGTAAAATTACCGCCACCCTTGTTGGAGAGGTTGTCGATATCCAACTCAAAAGGGAAAATTGCAAGGATTTGGAAGATAACCTAAAAAGGGCTTTCAAAGAACTTCATAAAAAGGCCAAAGAAAAGGTAAAAGAAAAAACGAAAAGTTCCCTCTTTGGAAATATGGGTTTTTTTTAACCCTTTTTTGGACAATCTTTTTTTATGGAGTACCACGTAAAGGATTTGTCTTTAGCCGAGCTCGGTAAGAACCGCATCGAGTGGGCCGGTCAGGATATGCCGGTTCTTCGAAAAATCGGTGAAGAGTTTGAAAAGGAAAAGCCCTTTCATGGAATTACTATCGGTGCCTGCCTCCACGTTACCACCGAAACAGCCAACCTGATGATAACCCTCAAAAAGGGTGGGGCGAATGTATACCTAACGGCCTCAAACCCGTTATCCACCCAAGACGATGTTGCCGCCGCGCTCGTTAAGTATTACGACATCCCGGTTTTTGCAATCCGGGGTGAGGATAGGGAGACCTACTACCAACATTTGAAGGAGATAATTAAGAGGGAACCTCAAATAGTGATAGATGACGGAGCGGACCTAATTTCGACAATCCACAAAGAGTATCCCGAGCTGGCCGAAAAAATTTGGGGCGGAATGGAGGAAACCACCACCGGAGTTATAAGGCTCCGCGCAATGGAAAAAGATAGGGTTCTAAAGTTCCCCATAATTGCGGTGAACGATGCTCTAACCAAACATCTATTTGACAACCGCTACGGAACGGGTCAGTCCACCATCGACGGTATTTTAAGGGCGACAAACCGTCTTTTGGCAGGTTCCTACTTTGTAGTGGCCGGCTACGGATGGTGCGGCAAAGGGGTGGCAATGCGCGCCCGCGGTATGGGAGCTATTGTTATAGTTACCGAAGTTGACCCTATAAAAGCCCTCGAAGCCCGTATGGACGGCTACTTGGTAATGCCTATGGAAGAGGCCGCCAAACTTGGAGATTTCTTCGTTACCGTTACAGGAAACACCTCCGTAATTAGAAAAGAACACTTTGAGGTAATGAAAGACGGCGCTATAGTGGCCAACAGCGGCCACTTCAACGTTGAAATAGACCTCCACGACCTCGAAGCTATGGCCGAAAGTGTGAGGGAGGTAAGACCCAACGTTAAGGAATACAGGCTAAAAGACGGCAGGAGAATTTACGTTCTTGCGGACGGTAGACTGGTAAACCTTGCCGCTGCCGAAGGTCACCCCGCCTCCGTTATGGATATGTCCTTTGCCAACCAAGCCCTCAGCGCGAAATATATAAAAGAGAACCACCAAAGGTTGGAGAAAAAGGTCTATCCCGTTCCGAGGGAGATAGATGAAAAGGTAGCCCGCCTTAAATTGGAAGCTTTGGGTGTGAAAATCGACCAACTTACGGACAAACAAATTAAATACCTCCAAAGTTGGGAATTTGGAACTTAACCTTTCCTTTTTATGTTCCTTTTGCAATCATTTGCCAAAATTAACTGGGGCCTCTACATTTTGGGTAAACGCTCCGACGGATACCACGAAATATTTACTCCAATTCAAAAAATTTCCCTTTGCGATTACATCTATCTGAAACCCTCCAATCAACTTAGGGTGGAAACTTCCAACAAGATACCTCAAGAGGAGAACTTTGTCTATAAAGGCTTAAAACTCTTTGAGGAACTAACGGATATAAAGCCCCATTTTGAGGTATTTATCGAGAAACATATCCCTATCGGTGGAGGGTTGGGAGGAGGAAGTTCCAACCTAGCAACTGTTTTGGAATTTATAAATAGCTACTACGGAAGTCCACTAAGTGTAGAGGAACTAAAAACCTTAGTTGGAACAATTAGCAGCGATGCCCCCTCCTTTTTGTGCAAAGGTATAGCTATAGTAACCGGTAGAGGTGAAAGGGTCGAATGCATAACCAACGAAAGGTTTAAAGGTGTTCCAATAACCCTTTTTGTTCCCGAAGGTGCACAC
Source organism: Aquificota bacterium (assembly GCA_026987085.1). Taxonomy (GTDB): domain Bacteria; phylum Aquificota; class Aquificia; order Aquificales; family QOAS01; genus QOAS01. The sequence goes on from JALSNH010000035.1 coordinate 16,341, forward strand.
GCTCCAACCAAGGAGATTTACTCAAAAGTGAACCCTTCTATGTACGCTTCTAAAAGTGAAGTTGAACCTTTAAAGGGGCTAATTTCAACCGCCCACCCTGAGGAAGTTTTTGAAAAAATAAAGAACCAATTGGGGAAGATATTTCTAAAACTCCACCCATCAATTGCGGAGGATATTGACTTTTTACAAAAAAGGTGCTATAAAAAATTTATTGTCTCGGGAAGTGGAAGTTCCTTCTTTACGGTGGGCTCCTTGGCAGAGTGTTTGAAAGATATTGACAGCCTAAAAAACCGTTATAAAATAATTCCTTTGGTTACAGTTTAAAGGTGGCTTGGGGCGTAGCTCAACTGGCAGAGCACCGGACTTTGGATCCGGGGGTTCCTGGTTCGAGTCCAGGCGCCCCAGCCACTAAATAAAAGCCTCGGACCTTTAAAAGGGACGGGGCGTAGCTCAGGTGGGAGAGCGCAGGCTTTGGGAGCCTGAGGTCGCCGGTTCAAGCCCGGCCGCCCCGATAAGAGGGAGGCTCTTTATAAGGGCCCGTAGCTCAGCTGGATAGAGCAAGGGATTTCTAATCCCTGGGTCGCAGGTTCGAATCCTGCCGGGCCCACCACTTTACAGGCCGGCATCCGGGGTAGCTCAGCCGGCAGAGCGGGGGACTGTTAATCCCCTGGTCGCGGGTTCGAGTCCCGCCCCCGGAGCCATTAAAAGCGGGCGTAGCTCAGTTGGTAGAGCAGCGGCCTTCCAAGCCGCAGGTCGCGGGTTCGAGTCCCGTCGCCCGCTCCAGCTAAATGGCGGAGTCCTTGAGCTTAAGGAGGCTCTGGCCGCGCGCCTGAAGGCGCAACCTTGGGGCAGGACCTACCTAAAGGTAGGAGGGGTAGCCAAGCGGCCAAAGGCAGGGGACTGTAAATCCCCCGGGCTCCGCCCTTCGCAGGTTCGAATCCTGCCCCCTCCACCTAATGTATATCGTGTCTTTAGCGGTATATTTCGCAATGAAAATTTCCAAACATGCAAAGGATAAACTAAACCTTTATGGAACTCCCGAAGAAGTTTTTTGGAAAGCCTTAAGAATACCTAAATACATTTGTAATGATTACGCAAAAAGTTCCACAATTTATATTGTGGAAATGGAAGGAAGGTTTTTTTCTGTTGTCGTAAAGGAAAATACAATAATCACTGTTTACAGAACCGATTTGAATAAGTTAAATTCAAGAACTAGGAGTGGAAGATGGGTTTGTCGGAGCTCCTATTAAAACTACCTTTGGACGATTATGAAATAAAGGAGTATCCTGAAACGGAAACAATGCTAATAGTCCGTAAAGGAATGAAAGGTCTCCCCGATTACTCTATAGAGGGAGAAGGTATAACGGTAGAATTCAAAGATGGAAAAATCTATACAATTGACATTTACGACCCTAATGTTGTTAAAAAACTCAAGGAAAAATTTATAGTGATTATTTAAAATATACCCCGATAGCCGGCGTAGCTCAGTCGGCAGAGCGGGGGATTTGTAATCCCCAGGTCGCGGGTTCAAGTCCCGCCGCCGGCTCTTCCTCATCTACATTATGTGAGATAGCTTCAAAGTACTTAAAAACACCAAATAGGAAAATTTCAAGCTTTTTCTATTTTTGTAGCCAGTTTTTTAATTTCTTCCATAATCAGGTTTGAAACTTCCTTATACCCCTTAATGTTGTCAGGATAACCTTCGAACGTTATAGGTTCCCCGAATATTACCAAAACTTCCTTTTTGGGGATTCTAAACTTTTTATTGTCCCTTGAAAGGATATCGGTTGAATTGTGAA
>JALSNH010000036.1 GCA_026987085.1 Aquificota bacterium
CCACACGGTGTGTGAAGAGAGCAAATGTCCCAATATAGGGGAGTGTTTTGCCAATAAAACCGCCACCTTTTTAATAATGGGAGATGTTTGCACCAGAGGATGCCGCTACTGTTCGGTTAAAAAGGGGCAGCCTAAACCACTAAATCCGCAGGAACCTAAAAATTTGGCCAATGCGGTTAAAAAGTTAGGGCTTAACTATGTGGTGATAACCTCCGTTACACGCGACGACCTACCCGACGGGGGCGCCTACCACTTTGCAGAATGTATAAAAACCCTTAAAAGGGAGGTTCCCAACGTAAAAGTGGAAGTCCTTACACCGGATTTTAAAGGTAGAACCGACCTAGCGGAGGTCGTTTTAAAAGAAGAACCCTATGTGTTCAATGTAAATATAGAAACCGTTGAAAGGCTCTATCCCAAAATCCGCCTAGGCGGGAGGTATAGGTGGACTTTGAACCTATTAAGGTTTTCCAAGGAAAACTTTCCCCACATTTGGACAAAAAGCGGACTAATGGTAGGCCTCGGGGAGGATTGGGACGATATTAAAAAAACTTTGGAAGATTTAAGGAAAGCCGGTTGCGATATCCTAACGGTAGGTCAATACTTAAGGCCCACCAAAAGGCAAGTTGAAGTTGTAAAAGAATACACCGAAGAGGAGTTTGAAAGAATAAGAGAACTCGCAAAGGAGCTCGGTTTTAAATACGCCTTTGTAGGTCGTTGGGTTAGAAGTTCCTACCAAGCTTGGAGGGTTAGTAGCCTTTAATTTTTTCTTTTTAGGTTAAATAAGCCGATTTTTCTTGCACAAATAAGTTGTTCTTCTACTATAATATATATGTTATATATACAACATATATACGGAATAAATGCGGTATAAGAAATTTTTAGAAAAACTAAACCTTGCAAATGAGAATTTTGAGGTTATTTTTGTATGGGATATAGAAAAAAATAAAAAGTTGAAAAGTAATCCCGACCGAAATTTTAAAGGTTTTGAGGATGTAGTTTTGGCTATTTTAGATGATAGACTAATAGATATTTTGGAAAATA
>JALSNH010000037.1 GCA_026987085.1 Aquificota bacterium
CTAAATCTTGTCCAAGCTTTTGGAAGAACTAAACCTTTAAGGTTAGCTTTAACCCAGTTTTTACCTCCATCAAAGCTGATATCTACACCCTTGATTGTTCCTTGTCCACTCCAAGCTAAACCTTCTATTTCAACTATATCACCTTTTTTAAGATGAGTCCATGGTTTATCTGGACATGGGCTTGTAATTACTGAGTTTACTTCTATAGGCCAGAAATATTGAACTGCTTTTCCACTTGGAAGAAGCATTGTATATTTAGATGTCTCCTCTTTTGCATGCCAAGGTTTATCGCTAAACTCTAATCTTCCAAGCCACTTAACATTTAGGTTACCTTCCCAACCTGGAAGTAGAAGTCTTAGTGGATAACCTTGCTCTGGTCTTAGTGCTTCACCATTTTGCGCCCAAACAAGCATTGCATCATCAAGTGCTTTCTCAACTGGAATTGTTCTACCCATATGAGAGTTATCAACACCTTCAGCAAGCATCCATTTTGCATTTGGTTTTAAACCAACTATATCAAGAACAGTTTTAAGTCTTACACCTGTCCACTCAGCACAACTCATCATACCTTTCATAAATTGAAGTGTATCAAATTGAGGTGCTCTCCACTCAGTACTACCATTTGCAGGGCACTCAATAAAGTGGATTCTACTCTCACTTGGAAGTTTTTTAAGATCTTCCATAGTAAACACCATAGGCTTTTCAACAAGACCATGGATAATCAATCTATGTTGATTAGGATCAATTTGTGCAGTTCCACCATGATCTCTACAGAAGAATAGACCATTTGGTGTAATAATACCATCTAAATCTTGAATAGGACACATCGCAACTGATGCATATAAGTCACCTGAACTTAGTAGTTTATGTGTTCTTCTAACTACATTATGTTCATAAGGTGATGGCACACCATAAGGATGTTTATCTACTGGATCACCAAGTTTAGTGCTCCAAGGTTGCTTAAGCTCTTTTATAACAATATCATCTTCAGCTCTTGCCACACCTGGCAATAGAGCCATTGCAGCTGTGGCACTAGCTAA
>JALSNH010000038.1 GCA_026987085.1 Aquificota bacterium
GAAAGCGAAAACCTTATAGAGAACGCTTTAAAAAAGCTCCAAAGGAAAAATCTCGACGCTATTGTTGTAAATCCCACCTCCGTTATGGGTAGCGAAAACTACGAGGGAATTTTAATAACCACCGACGGTAGGAAAATTGAAATAAAGGAACCTTCAAAGGAAGTTGCCGCATACAAACTTTTGTTGGAGATTAGCAAAGCTTTCCCAAAAGAGGGATAAAAAAACACTCAAAACTCCAAAAGGTGTTGGGCTTCAAACACCGGTCCCTCTTTACAAACCCTTTCAAATCCGTTAACGGTTTTCACCACACAGCCGAGGCAAACTCCCCAACCGCAGGCCATCCTCCTATCGAGGGAAAGGTAGGTTTCAATACCCCTTTTGGAGGAATAATCCTTTAAATACCTCAAAAGAGGTTTTGGACCGCATGCATAAATAACAACCTCTTGAGGATTTTCTATAAACTTGTCCAAGTCCTGAACGGGGAAACCTTTTTTACCAAAACTTCCATCGTCGGTATAGTAAACAACCTCTACAGTTCCACCTTTAACGGATTCATACCAATCGAACATCGAAAGGAACTCTCTATTTCTGGCGCCGTATAGAACCACCGTAGGGATATTTTTCTCCTTTAACCTTTTAACGAGCAAAGAAACTCCCGAAGCACCTATGCCTCCGGCTACAACTATAGCCTTTTTGTTTTCCTTTATGGGAAAGCTCCCTTCTCCTAAGGGACCCAAAAGGTGAACCTTATCTCCCTTCCTTAAAAAGGTCAGCTTTTTTGTTCCCCTACCTACAACGTCGTAGTAGATAACAACCGACCCGTTTTCGGTATCGGCTACCGCAAAGGGTCTCCTATTTAGGGGGTCGTACTCTTTAATATCCCCTTTGTGGGTCTCTACCATTACAAATTGACCGGGAAGGGAAGAGGAAGCTATAGGTTCCGCTTTAAGTTTTATCTCCCAAGTTATACCCGAAACGGGACGGTTGTAAACAACTTCCGCTTCCAGTTCGTAAACCATCTTTTAACCCTG
>JALSNH010000039.1 GCA_026987085.1 Aquificota bacterium
TATTTGGACTACATCGGGAGTGATGGGCAGAAGCTCCTCCAACTTTTGGCGCTGACTTTTAAAGAAAAGGTACCTTCTGAGGAACTCGTTAAACTTTTCCAAAACCTCTTGAAGGTTTTCTATACCTAAATCGAGAGCTTTTAGTTCAACAAAAATATTTAACTTTCGAGGTTCCTTATGATACCTTTTAAACAGTTCAAGGTAGAGTTTAAAAAATTCCTTTTCTACTTCGGAAAAAGATAAGGACGCTTGCATTTTTTCCTCCCAAACCTATTAAAAATTGGAAAAATATATTAACCAAATTTTGCCCTTTAAAAAAGGCGGATTGAAGTAATGCCAAACAAAAATTGTGTTTTAAAGGTAGGATTAACCGGCAACATAGGAACCGGCAAATCGACCGTTGCCCGTCTAATGGAAAAGTACGGTGCAAACGTCCTCGATGCGGATAAAGTTGTTCACAAACTCCTCGAAAGGGAGGATATTAAAAGAGAGCTCCTAAAAAAGTTAGGAAGGGAAATTTTAAACCCCGACGGGTCGGTAAATAGGAAAAAAATAGCCCGGAAGGTTTTTAAAGATAAAAACCTCCTAAGGTGGCTTGAAAATCTGCTCCACCCGAAGGTTTACGAGGAATTTGAAAAATTCTGCCAAGAAAAGGGAGGTATTTGCGTCCTCGAGGCGGCCTTAATATTTGAAAAGGGTAACCAAAACAGGTTCCACTATACCGTTTTGGTTTACGCTCCCAAAGATGTGGCCAAAGAGAGGGCGGTCAAATACAGAAACCTTTCGGAGGAGGAGTTTGAAAGGAGGTGGAACCACCAACTGGATATAGAAAAAAAGAAACATTTGGCCGATTTCGTAATAGACAACTCAAAAAGTTTGGAAGAAACAGAAAAACAGGTAAGGGAGCTAACAAAATTTTTAAAGGAGGAACTTGGGAGGTTCTGTTAAATTAAACCTTCCACCTCCGGGTCGGTTTTTGCATATTCCTTTAGTTCGGGGTCCAGTTTAAAGGCCTCCTCCAAAAGCTGAT
>JALSNH010000040.1 GCA_026987085.1 Aquificota bacterium
TCTTCCTTAGCCTGCATTTCAACTATCTCTAAGGTTCCGTCCTTCCTACCTATAACGAGATGGTTTTTACCGAAAGATACCGCACTAACTCCGCTTTTATCGATAAAACGGGTTTCCTCTTCCCAATTGTCGGTGGAGTATACAAGCACTGTTCCATTCCAATCAGCAATTGCAAGATATTTTCCGTTTTCCGAAAGCGCCAGTTTCCAAACCCTCGATTCGGTGCTCTGCAAGATTTTCTCAACTTCTCCACTTTCGGTGTTCCAAAGTAGGGCCTTGCCGTCCCACGAGGCGGAAATCAATTTTTGACTATCCACAAATAGGAGATCGGAAACCATATCCTCATGGTAGTGGAGTTCCTTCTCAACTTTCCAACTTTGGGTGTTTATTAGATATATCGTTCCACCGTAAGCTCCCGCTGCCAAGAATGTCCCATCGGGGGAAAATCTAAGTGCCATAATACCTTCCACCGGGAGGTCAATATCTTTCAACATTTCCCAACTTTCGGTGTTCCAGATATTTATATCCCTACCCTCTCCGGAAGCTACCAAATAGTTCCCATCGGGGGAGAAATCGAGAGCTAAAACATCTATAAAGTAGCTTTCCAAAAGTTTTACCGGCTGAAGGTTTTCTATGTTCCAAACCGAAATGAGGTTTTGGTTGTGGGAAATGGCTACCAATTCCTTTTGAGGGTGCTTTCTAATTCTGTAGGAGTGGGACAAAGGTATATCCAGTTTGGTCTTAACATTTCCTTCTAAATCTACAATAGCGGGTGGAGCTCCGGAAGGTGCTACAATTACAGAATTTTTCAAAACGAGCAAGTCGTTTATCGGATATCCGAAGTTGACTTTCTGAACGCTGACAAAATCTACCTTTTCACTTTTCTTAACACCCTCAAATAGGTAAATTTTTCCATCCTTCACCTTTACAAGTTTTTGGCCGAAAGCGACCATATCGAGTTCACCGCTCTCTATTTGGGTCGGTGCCACGGGGTCGGCAGGTCCAAAAACGATATTTCC
>JALSNH010000041.1 GCA_026987085.1 Aquificota bacterium
TTAGCCCTTCCGCCGGAAGCACTATAGCTTTGGGAAGATTTCTAAAGGATTTTTGAATGTTTTCATCTTTTTCCGGTATTACAACGAGAACTTTTTTATCTTCCAAACCGAGCTGTTTCAAAAATTCAACCGCCTGTTTGGTTTTGGGCTGTTCAAAGGTAAAGTCGGCTACTACGGTAACGGCACCAGCTTGAGCCCTATCGGATAGGGCCATTTTTAAAGCCTTTCTTCTAACCTTTTTGTTGAGATGGTAGCTGTAATCCCTCGGTTTGGGTCCGTGGGCAACTCCACCACCTACAAAGATATTTGCACCCCTATCGCCGTGGCGGGCATTACCGGTTCCCTTTTGGGGTAAAAGTTTCCTTCCCGAATAGGCAACCTCTCCGCGGGTCTTTGTAGAGTGGGTTCCCGCCCTCCTTTTGGCGAGTTGCCACTTAACAACTTCCCACAGAACGTGTTTTTTTATAGGAACGTTAAAAATATCCTCTCTCAGTTGAACATCCAATTTTTTAACTTCCATAGTAGGCCTCCCCTATTAACCTTCCTGCTCCTGCTGTTGGTTTTCTTCCACCTTTAGGAGGTTTTCAACAATAGCCATCTCCCTTTTGGTTTTGAGTTGTTTTTTCCTCCTATTGGCGATGGTGGAATGGTATACGTAAACGGTTCCTTTATTCCAACCGGGAACGGAACCTTTAACGAGAATAGCATTCTCTTCGGGGATAACGTCCACAACGAGCAACCCTTGAACGGTTACCGGCTCGTTACCCCAATGGCCGGCCATTCTTTTACCTTTCCAAACCCTACCCGGGTCACTTCTTTGACCGATTGCACCAACGGCTCTGTGATACCTATGACCGTGGGATTTGGGAAATCCTCCAAAGTCCCAACGTTTCATAACGCCGGCAAAACCTCTACCTTTGGAAGTTCCCCTAATATCTACAACATCGCCCGGTTTAAATACATCGGCCACGTTGAGGACCTGACCCGGTTTGAAATCCTGAGGATTGTCCACCT
>JALSNH010000042.1 GCA_026987085.1 Aquificota bacterium
ATTAAAAGAATAGAAAAAAACTCATAATTTTGCACAAAATTTTATTTTTTTAATTTTTTTTTGTATAATTTTAAAGATTTTGTGCAAAACATAAAAGATGTTTGAAAATTCGTAAATAAGGTAATTTAAAGCAAAAAAATAAATTATTTACAAAAATAAAATAATTTCAAAAGAGTGAAAAAAGTGCCTAATTTCAGGCTATTTCACTAATGACCCGATTTAAGGGGATTGAGACCCGGCATCCCTTACTAACAACGGGACTTGCACCGTTCATTTCACTAATGACCCGATTTAAGGGGATTGAGACCTATAAGTACGTTCTTCTAATACTAGGCTTTCTGTGTATTTCACTAATGACCCGATTTAAGGGGATTGAGACTTGTTGTCGTAAACTAAGTTTGGGCAATCTAATCATTTCACTAATGACCCGATTTAAGGGGATTGAGACTTGTTGTCGTAAACTAAGTTTGGGCAATCTAATCATTTCACTAATGACCCGATTTAAGGGGATTGAGACTCACCAACTAGACCATCCCTTACTATTAAATAGGTTGTATTTCACTAATGACCCGATTTAAGGGGATTGAGACGAATTGCATAGTTATTTTGATCTGTAGGATCTACACGTGGATTTCACTAATGACCCGATTTAAGGGGATTGAGACGTAAAAATTAAAAAATAATATCAATTTAAAAAAAATTTAGATAGGTGCTCTGCCTCAATTTTTTGATATGGTAAATAAGTTAGGTCTTCTTGCTTTATTGGTTGTATTTTGACACATCCCTAAGGCTCTTTGGGCTTTCTCTCATGTATGATAATTTTAGTTGTATATAACTTATATAGAAAAATATTATTTACTCTCTCTCATTCCAATTTAATATCCAACATAATACACTTTGCATTTAGATAAAGAATTCTTTGGAAATTTAGTTAAAAATAAACTTTTCATTCTAACCTTATTGCAGACTATTATCAAGGTATTTAGTCAAGAAAGCTATTTATACATACTTTT
>JALSNH010000043.1 GCA_026987085.1 Aquificota bacterium
ATGGGGTTGAACCTCAAAAGGTACTTAAACAGTATGGTTCAGAGATTTTACGTCTTTGGGTGGCACTAAGTGACTATCAACATGACCTTAAGATTTCAGATGGAATTTTACAACAAACAGGTGAACAGTACCGAAAACTAAGAAATACCTTTAGATTTTTACTAGCCAATGTTGAGGGGCTTGAAGCCTTGGTTGAGCCTAGTGAATATGGAGAACTTGACCGTTGGGTACTTGGTCGTGCCGATGAAGTTTTTGCTTCGGTAAAAGCATCATTTGATGAGTATGAGTTCTTAAGAGGTTTTGGAACACTTAACAACTTTGTAACCAATGATTTAAGTGGAATCTACATGGACATCACCAAAGACAGACTCTATTGTGATGAGAAAGATGGTTTAATTAGACGTTCAAGCCAATCAGCCATGGTCGTTATTGCAAAAGCGATGATGGGGCTTGTAGCTCCTGTGCTTACTTACACTTGTGATGAGATTTTAGACTATGCACCTGCCATTTTCAAAGGCGATATGGAGTCAGTATTTGACCTAGTGTATGAGCCAGTACCAACAGTAGAAAAAGCCTTTGATGATACGCTACTCAAAGAGGGGCGTGTGAAGTTTTCAGAAGCGATTGACAAGCTTAAAAAAGAGAAGCTCATAAAAGCCACCCTAGAGCTTGAAATCGCAGGAGAAGTGAGCATCTTCCCAATAAGTGAAGCCAAAGATTTAGAAGATTGGTTTATGGTCTCAGCCCTTAAACCTTCTTGTGAAGGTGAACAAGTAGCCTCATTTGAAGTAGATGGTAAAACCTTTACTGTTCACAAAGCAACCTCAGCAAAATGTCCAAGATGTTGGAGATTTACAAGTACAAGTGAAGAGTGTGCTTGTGAGCGTTGTGCCAAAGTAGTAGCTACTTTAGAGGTTTAAGATGTTTGACTTAAGCCAACCTATCCCCACAGAGGTCATTGTGGGGTCGATTATTTTTATATTTGGGCTTGTGGGTGTTGGGCTTTTAGTA
>JALSNH010000044.1 GCA_026987085.1 Aquificota bacterium
CAAAAATCTCTTCAAAAGGTCTTTTAAATTCTTCTTCTAAAACACTTTTCATAACTTCAAATGGCAAAGGAGAGACATTATCTTGGAGATTTTCAAGTTCTTTTGCAAGTTCAAGAGGAATTAAATCTGGTCTTAAAGATAGAATTTGAGCAAGTTTAATAAAAGTTGGACCCAGCTCTTCAATAGCTTTTTTTATTCTTTCATTTCTTGAAAGTTTTGGATAATTTTTCTTTGATACTGATATACCTATTGACTCAATTAAATCTCCAAAACCATACTTGGCTAAAACGAAAATTATCTCTTTTGTTCGTTTTAACTCATATAACTTATTGACCATTATTATTTTTAGTCAAAACTTTTTTCAATTCTTCAATCTCTTTTTTAATTTCAACAATATCTTCTTTTGTTGCAAGTCCTAATTCTTTTAGCTGTTTTCTTACTTCTTCAGAAATCATTTTTTTAATCTCATTAATTTTTTCTTCAGAATTTTGTTTTAATTCTTCAATTAATTTTTCAGCTTCCTGTTCTGTTATTTCACCTCTTTTTTTTGCCTCATTAATAAATTCTTCTATTTTTTCTTTTGCTAAAAAAACTCCGCCAACACCAATTTTAATTAATTCTTCTATATTCATATTCCCCTCCTTTTTTAAATAATTATACAACTATTTTTTGTTTTTTTGCAAAAATTTTTCTATTTTTGGAGAAATAACAAATTGACAATATGGATTTTGAGGATTGTTTTCATAATAATTTTGATGGTAATCTTCGGCCTTGTAAAAATTTTCAAGTTCTTTAACTTCTGTTACAACATCTATTCCATTTTTTCTTAACTCTTCAATTTTGTTAAGTGCTTTTTCTTTTTGGGCTTCATTTAAATATAAAATAATTGAACGATATTGAGTGCCAATATCATTACCTTGTCTATTAAGCTGAGTTGGGTCGTGTATTTCAAAAAATATATCTAAAAGTTCATCATAACTTATTTTATTTTCATCATATTCAATCTCAA
>JALSNH010000045.1 GCA_026987085.1 Aquificota bacterium
TTAGGAGCTTTCCATTTTTTTCGACCAAAACCACAAAACGGTTCAACTTTTCGACTTTTTTACTTCAAAAGGGTTCGAGAGTTTGAACGGTTCCATTTTTAGGTAGATTTTTCAAAACTTTTAACGGCATCTAAGGCTTTTGAGAACCTTTTAGGAGCAAAATCGATAACTTCCACCGATAGGTTTGCACTTTACGGGTCATCTAATATGCGGGAGTTTTTACCGTCGAACATAACTCTTAATGGGAATTTTCCAATTTCAATACCCATTAAAGGGATTAAGGTTTCTACATTTAAACTTTATGAAAACCTACGAGGTTGAAGTTTGGGGTATAGCGATAGACCCCTTTAATCAATCACCCATAGTGGTTTTAAAAAATAAAGAGAACCCAAAAGAGGTTCTACCTATATGGATAGGCCACCCCGAGGCATCGGGAATAATGATGTTCCTAAATGGGGTCGATTTTGTAAGGCCACTTACCTACGATTTGGTAAAGAACATTTTGGATAACCTCAATGTGGAGGTTGAAAAGGTTGAAATTTCAGACCTAAGGGAGGGAACCTATTACGCAACTATCTATTTAAGAACCGCCGAGGGTGATTTAAAAACTATAGATGCAAGACCTTCCGATGCGATAAATATAGCCCTTCGGGCGGGGGCACCCATATATGTGGCGGATCATGTAATGAACTCCGGTAAGGTGGTCATTGACGAAATAGCTCCGGTAAATGTGGAGGTTTCTCAAGATAACCAACCTAAGGAAGGTGAAAAAGAGGAAAAACCAAAAGAGGAGAAAGAAGTTATCGATGAGGACCTAAAAAGGTGGATTGAAAATTTAAAACCGGAGGATTTTCAAAAATTCGGTAAGGAGAACCATTAGAGTTTTTCTCCCTTTGCCGTCCTAAAATGGTCTCAATATGAGAGAGGTTCACGTTGACGAAATTACCAAAGCGGTTAAGGAACTTTTTTTAAAAGCCAATTACGAACTTCCTGAAGATGTGGAAAAAGCTTTTAAAGAGGCCCTGAAAAAGGAGGAAAGCGAAGCGGGAAAGGAGGTTTTAAATCTTATACTTCTCAATGCGGAGGTAGCTAAAAAGGAAAGGGTTGCTTACTGCCAAGACACGGGAGTGGCGGTTGTTTTCGTCCAACTCGGCCAAGATGTAAGGGTAGTAGGCGGAGATATCAATAAAGCTATAGAGGAAGGGGTAAGGCAGGCTTACAAAGAGGGCTATTTAAGGGCTTCTATGGTTTGGGATCCCGTTTTTGAAAGGAAAAATACCGGGGATAACACACCGCCGGTTATTCACTATGAGATTGTTCCGGGCGACAAAATAAGGATTTTTGCCGCTCCAAAGGGTGGCGGTTCGGAGAATACATCCCGCCTGGCTATGCTAAAGCCGGCGGACGGTTGGGAAGGTGTTAAGAATTTCGTTTTGGAAACGGTAAAACTGGCTGGCCCCAACGCTTGCCCTCCTTTTACCGTAGGTGTGGGGATAGGGGGAAACTTTGAATATTGCGCTTATTTGGCCAAAAAAGCCCTTTTAAGGCCGGTAGGTCAAAGGCACGAAAATCCTTTAATAGCTAAAGTTGAAGAGGAGCTTTTGGAAGAAATCAACAAACTCGGTTGGGGTCCTATGGGTTTTGGAGGTCGTGTTACAGCTATAGATGTAAAGGTTGAAATGTATCCTTGCCATATAGCCTCCTTACCGGTGGCGGTAAATATTCAGTGCCACGCCGCACGCCATGCCGAAATAGAAATTTAAAGTAGATTTTTTAACAAAAATCATAATTGCTTTTTGCATTCCATTTTTATTGTTTCTCTAATGCAAGAAAGCGCGAACATGGCTATATATCGACAAATAGGTGAGAAAATCCGCCGTCTCCGACTTACTAAAGGATTATCCCAAAAGGATTTGGCAAAATACGTTGGTGTAACCTATCAGCAGATACAAAATTATGAAAAAGGAAAATCTAAAATTCCCGTCGACAGGTTAATCAGAATTGCGGAAGCCCTTGAGGTATCACTCGACTATTTCCTTAAAGAGTTCGATAACAACCACGATAGGGTTCCCGAAAGTGAGTTGGCCCTTCTCCAAACTTACTACAAAAACATTTCGTCGGAAAAGATAAGAAAGCAGATTTTGTCCCTCCTCCACACGTTGGCAGAAGAGACCTCCTAATCTACTTTTCTCCTATTACTTGAACTATCACCTTTCTGGTTCTGGGCCCATCGAATTCGGCTAAAAATATAGCTTCCCAGGTTCCCAAAACAAGCTTTCCGTCTACTATGGGAATTACCCTTGAGTTTCCGATTATTGCACTTTTAATGTGGGCGGCGGAGTTTCCCTCCATATGGCGGTAGTTCGGGTCGTCCCATTCCACCAACTGGTTTAATTTGTAGGCTATATCCTTTACCACATCAGGGTCCGCACCTTCATTTATAAAAACTGCTGCGGTTGTATGAGGAACATATACAACACAGAGACCCTCTTTTATTTCAGTCTCTTCAACAAATGCTTTTACCTCTCGGGTGATATTTATAAAGGTCGTATGGGAGGGTGTTCTAACATTTAAAACTTTTGTGGGCATAAAAATCCATTATCCAACCTTAAAGTGGAGAATGGTTTTTAATGGCTCTACTTATTAAGGGTGGTTATATAGTCGACCCTTCCCAAAATTGGGAGGGTATTGGGGACCTCCTTATAGAGGACGGGAAAATTTCAAAACTTTCAAAGGAGATAAAAGTCGAACCTCAAATGGAGGTTATAGATGCGCGAGGATGTGTGGTTGCTCCCGCCTTTGTGGACCCCCACGCCCACCTTAGGGACCCCGGTTTTACCCACAAAGAAGATATAGAAAGCGGTAGCAAAGCGGCAGTTTTCGGAGGCTTTACCACCGTTGTAAGTATGCCCAACACCAATCCGGAAACCGACAATCCCGCAATAGTGGAGTATCAAATTTTAAAAGCCCAAAAGGTGGGTCTTATAAGACTTTTACCCTCGGCGGCAATAACTAAAGGGCGGAAGGGTAAGGAGTTAACCGAATTCTGCCAACTCAAAAAGGCGGGAGCGGTGGCTCTAACCGACGATGGAACTACCCCGACCGACGAGGCTTTGCTCAGAACAGCCTTCGAATGGGCGGCCGACTGCGGAATGCTTATTATGGACCATGCGGAAATTCCCGCGCTTTCGCGCGGGCATCTAAATGAAGGTAAAATTTCCGCTCTGCTCGGTATAGAGGGTAGAAGCAGAGGCGCCGAGGCTATAGCGGTGGCCCGCGACGGATATCTGGCCCAAATTACCGGTGCAAGGGTCCATATTCAACATATCTCTGCAAAGGAGACGGTTGAGCTTTTAAAACTCTTTAAGGAGAAAGGTATAAATATCACCGGCGAGGTTAATCCTAACCACCTGCTCCTTACGGAGGAGGCGATTTTAAAATACGGCTCCCTTGCAAAGGTAAATCCACCTTTAAGAACCGAAGAGGATAGAAAAACCCTTATAGAGGCCCTTGCAGAAGGAATAATAGACTGTATCGGCACCGACCACGCCCCCCACGCACCTTGGGAAAAGGATAAACCCCTCGACCAAGCACCCCCCGGTATGCTCGGTTTTCAGATAGCCCTTCCCGCATTGGTTAAGCTTTACGGCGAAGGTTTAATTACCTTAAAAAGGTTGGTTGAGGTTCTCTCCACCTCGCCGGCGGAAATTTTAAATCTCTACCCCGAGTTGGGAACTTTAAAAGAGGGAACAACCGCCGATGTGGTTATCTTTGACCTCAAAAAGGAATGGATTTTTAACGAAGAGATAAATCCCTCCAAAAGTAAAAACTCACCATTCTTTGGCCAAAAATTGGTCGGAAAGGTTATTTACACAGTAAAGGAAGGAAAAATTGTTTATTCCTACAAGAGTTAAGCGGAATTTTTCCCTTCCACTCTTTGGTTCAACCTTTCAATCAGTCCCAACAGGAGGTAGTAAGTGGCATTTATAGGAACCCAAAAGAGGGTAAATAGGTGGTATCCAAGGTTTACCCACACGGAGGAAAGCAAAATTACCTTCCACCAAAAGTGGTTTTGATTTTTTAAAGACCTTACGGTGAGAATTATTGCGGCTATATAAAACCAAATGATAAATAAAACTCCCAATAGGCCACCGTTTATAAATTCCGTTAGAAGGATAAAGCTCTCATATTCGTTAATAAATTGCCAACTAGGTGGTAAGTTTTTATACTGCTTTTGAGGTCCATAACCCCAACCTATTAAAAGTTTCAGATAGTCACCTTCTTTAACTGCTTTATCTACCAACTCAAACGCTCCTTTCGCTATTACCACCCGACCGGAGGAAATGCTATTGAGGGTCTGTTCATTTATACCTTTTGTAGTTATCAGATGAAACCAATATTCCACCTTTGGATTTTTTATTGCAACAAAACCTCCTGTGGTAATTAACGCTAACAACGAACCTAAAAAGGTTAATTTCCATTTTCTACCCTTTAGTTGTTTAAAAATCGCTATTCCAAAGATGGTTAAACCTATTAAAAACCCTAAAATGACGCTCCTCTCAACTGCTAAAAAGGAAACGGCTAAAAAGAAAACCGCCAAAAAAAGGAATGTAAATCTAAAAATCCATCTTTGGGAATGAAAAATGTAATAAAGGGAAGCAAAAAAAGGCAACGCCAAAAGGTTTCCGATAATAAAATTTCCTCCCCAAAAGGCTTTTATATTGTGTTCAAACCAATAGGAGTATAAAACTTTTAAAGAAACGATTACTCCAAGAGGTATAGAGAGTTTAATAATCCACTCGGTAAGTTTTTTTACAGTTCCTTCCCTTAATAGGAAAGCCAAAAAGTAGGTAAGACTAAAAATGTTCTGTTCTAAAAGTCTCCTCCACTGTTCGGGAACCCTTAAAAACAAAGCACTTGAAAGGTCTATTACCGCCAAATGTCCGAGAAGAGGAACGGTAAAAATTCCACCTCTAAAAGTTCTTTTAAAGGCCAAATATACCCCTAAAAGGAGCGAAAGCAATAAAAACCCTTGATAGACGGTTATGGAAAAGTAGGCGCCTACGAAAGAGAGAATTAGAAGGTAAAAAAGAACTTTTTCCGTTCTATCCACAGTGGCGGATTTATTTTACCTCGGAAGGTTTTACATCAACGGTAATGGTAGCGGAAACTTCGGGATGGAGTTTTACGGTTAGGTTGTAGCGACCAACGTTTTTAATAGGTGCTTTAAGCA
>JALSNH010000046.1 GCA_026987085.1 Aquificota bacterium
TGCTTACAAAGATGGCAATCCAACAGGTGCGGCACTTGGTTTTGCTAAGAAGTGTGGTGTTAGTGTGGATGATTTAAGCACAGCTACAAAGGGAAAATCGGAAGTTCTTTACTACAAAAAAGAGTTGCTTGGTGTTGAATCTAAAAGCCTAATTGGCGATATGGTTAAAGAGTGGTTAGCCTCGATGGCATTTGGTAAGATGATGCGATGGGGTAGTTTGAGCGAAGAGTTTATTCGACCAATTAGATGGCTTGTTGCTACACTTGATGATAAAGTGGTAGATTTTGAGCTTTATGGAGTAAAGAGTGGCAAGAATACAAGAGTTCATAGAATGGTTACAAACCAGCCACAAGAGCTTACATTTGCAAATTACGAAGAGACTCTAAAGAGTGGAAGTGTGCTTTTAGATAGCAGTGCCAGAGAGAGCAAAGTAGTAGAGGGCATTAAAGCAATCGAGGCAAAAGAGGGCGTTGAGGTAGAGTTAGACAAAGAGCTTTTAAGCGAAGTTGTAGCTATTACCGAAAATCCAACACCACTACTTGGCGAGTTTGATGAAAAGTTTTTAGAGCTACCACCAGAGGTTATTATCACCTCTATGAAAGAGCATCAAAGATACTTTGCAGTATTTAAAGATGGCAAATTAACAAACAATTTTGTGGTAGTTAGCAACGCCGTTACAGACGATTTTAGCAAAATAATCGCAGGAAACGAAAGAGTTTTAAGACCAAGATTAGAAGATGCATTATTCTTTTACAAAAACGACTTAAAACGAGGCTTAAGCAACGATGGCTTAGAGAAAGTGCAATTTATCGATGGCTTAGGCACACTTACAGACAAAATCGAAAGAGAAAGAGCCATTGCAGAGGTTTTAAGCGACCTATACAGCGACAAAATCAAAAGCAAAGAGCTTGTAGTAAAAGCTGTAAACTTAGCAAAAGCCGACTTAATGAGCGAAATGGTTTACGAATTTACAGAGCTTCAAGGTTTAATGGGATACTACTACGCAA
>JALSNH010000047.1 GCA_026987085.1 Aquificota bacterium
CAAAAGAGGAAACGATCTATCTAAGCCCTTTTTGGTTTCCAACAGGTTCTTTTAGCAATAAGAGATTTCTAACCCAATTGGTTAAATGAAAATTTAAACAGGACCGGGAAGGGAGAATTAAATAGTGGCTAAACGAAGATATTTGTAGTAAGCTGCGCAGGCTCCTTCCGAGGAAACCATACAAGCACCGATAGGATTTTGCGGTGTACAGGCGGTTCCAAAAATTTTACAATCGGTTGGTTTTGCCTTTCCCTTCAGAATTTCACCGCAAATGCATAATTTATGGTCATCGATAGGTTCCGTAGGCAGTATGTCGGCAAAATACTTCTCCGCGTCAAATTCCGAAAATTCATCTTTTAGTTTCAAACCGCTTCGTGGAATATCGCCAAGGCCTCTCCAACGAAAAACTTTCCTTTTTTCAAAATATTTAGCTGTAAGTTCTTGCGCTTTTTTATTTCCTTCCCAGGAAACCGCACGGGTATATTGAATTTCGACCTTAGCTTCACCTTTATTTTTTTGTCTAATAATTCTTAAAACGCTTTCCAAAATATCTATAGGCTCAAATCCGCTAATTACAACGGGAACTTTATATTTCTCGACAAAAGGAATATAAGCATTTCCTCCGATAATAGCGCTTACATGTCCCGGTCCTATGAAGGCTTCTATATGACTTTCTTCTATAACAGCTTCCATAGCCGGGATAACCAGAACGTGATTAACATGAACCAGTAGGTTTTTAATATTTCTAGATCTTATAATCTCCATTAATCCTGCAGTCATAGGTGTCGTTGTTTCAAAACCTATAGCAAAAAACACAACCGTTTTATCGGGATTTTCCTCCGCTATTTTTACACTATCTAAAGGTGAATAAACCATCCTTATATCGCGGCCTGCGGCTCTTTCCTTTATTAAGGAACTTTCCGAACCGGGAACCCGCATCATATCGCCGTAGGTGGTTAAAATTACGTTTGGCTGCCTCGCTATAGCTATAGCTTGGTCTATTCGCTCTTTAGGCATAACGCAAACAGGACAACCAGGACCGTGTAAAAATTCGATTCCTAAAGGTTCTAAAAGTTTATTTAAACCGTATTTCATAATAGCATGGGTATGGCCACCACAAACCTCCATTATTTGTAAAGGCCTTCCATTATGCTCCTTTTCTATTTTTCTTAAAAGAATTTTCACAAGTTCAGGATTTCTAAAATTTTTCAAAAGTTCCATAAAAGAAAAGTTAATCTCTTAAAGATTTTTGAGGTTATAAGTTTTTGATAGGCACAGTTTTATATAATTTTCCAATGGCTGTCAAAGTTTTAAAAAACCCACTTTTGGTCCACCTTGTAAATTCGATTAGACCTCTGAATGTAGACCATTTAAGGTTTAGGGAAACCTTAAAGGCGATAGGAAAAATAGCCCTTCCCTATATGTTGGAAGAGGAAACACTAAAACCCAAAGAGGTTGAACTTTGGAGCGGAAAATACTCATTCGGTTTTTTGGAAGAAAAACAGATAGTGGTTATTGCCGTTTTGAGGGCCTCACTACCGATGTTTGAGGGGATGATGGAAGTATTAAAGGACGCCCAAGGTGGCTTTATAGCCGCCAAGAGGGACGAGAAAACTCTCCAAAGCAGGATTTATTACAAGCGCTACACCTCCCTAAAAGGGAAAACGGTAATAATTCCCGACCCTATGTTGGCTACAGGTTCAACTATGGACCTCGTTTTGGAGGAGGTTTTAAAAGAGGAACCTTTAAAGGTAAAAACCCTCCACTGCGTAAGCGCTCCCGAAGGGTTGGAGAGAATTTCAAAAAAGTACCCGCAGGTGGAAATCTATACCATAGCGGTGGACCAAGGTTTGAACGAAAACGGTTTCATAGTTCCCGGTTTGGGAGATGCGGGCGATAGAGCCTTCAATACGGAAACTTAAATTCTCCTAAAGATGGACAAGGAGAAATTTCTAAACCGTTTAAAGGAACTTTTAACCCTCTCCCACCGGGCGGGAAAGGTATTTTTTGGTCTAGAAACGGTCAAAGAGTTAAAAAGAAAAAACTACAGAGGGTTTATACTTTTAGCCTCCGATACCTCTCCGCGGGTCGATAGGGAAGCTTTTTACCTTAAAAAGGTAGGATACAAAGTTTACAAACTTCCGGTGGACAAAAATATCCTCGGCTCTTGGTTTGGCAAAAAAAATATTGGTGTTCTCTTCTTGCCCAATACAAATTTAACCTATAAAATTGAACAATTGCTTTGGGATAACGGCCGCCACCTGTTAAAACCTAGGGAGGTAGAAAAACTTGAAGCTCAAAGATTACGCCCAAGAGCTGGGAATAGATTACAAAGAGTTGAGAAAAATTTTAATAGAAACTTTGGGGCTCGATCCAAAAAAGGTTCGGGCCAACACAAAGGTGACCGAAGATTTGAAACAGACCATAGACCTTTTGGTGGAGGCTATAAAAAATCCTCCCCAAGAGGAGGTAAAAGAAGAAGTTGAACAACCCAAAGAGGAAGTGAAAGAGCAACCTACCCCCACCGCGGAGGAGGAAAAGGAAGAGGAACCCAAAGAGTTAACCGAAGAGGAGAAACGCCAAAAGGAACTGATGGAACTTCTCGAAAAATCGAGGGAAGCCCTTCTCGAAAAGCTCCGTATGGAGGAAGAGGAAGAAGAGGAAGAAGAGAGACGCTACCTCTTGGCGGAACCCTACGAAGAGATTGACGAACAAAAACGGGAAGAGATTAAGAAGAAGGCCGAAGAACTTAAAAAGCTCGATGAAATTTCTCTCCTCAAAAAGTTGCAGGCCTTAACAAGGGACCTCCTTCCGGAGGAACAAAAAGAAAAAGAGGAACCTAAGAAGGAAGAGATGAAAGATAAAAAACAACAAAAGAGAAAAGAGAAAAGAAAACCTTTACCCGGTGAGAGAAAGAAAGAATTTAAAGAAAGACAAAAAATGGAACAAAAGGTGCAAAAGCAGGCGCAAAAGAAACCTTCCAGACCTCCCAAACGTAAAAAAGAGGAAGAAGAGCTCAAAATTATTCAAATTCCCGAGGTTATTACCGTTAGAGAGCTGGCGGAACTACTCGACGTATCTCCCAACGATATTATTGCCGAACTGATGAAGAGGGGTATTCTCGCGACGATAAACCACACTATCGACCCGCAGGTGGCGGTTGAAATTGCCGAAAAATTTGGATACCTGGCCGAAGTAAAAAGTGCAGAGGAGCAGGTTGAAGAGCTCGTCGAGGCCGAAATGGAAGAAAATCCGGAGGAACTCGAAGAACGCCCACCCGTTGTGGTTGTTATGGGACACGTTGACCACGGAAAAACTTCACTCCTCGACCGAATAAGAAAAACCGACGTAGCGCGCAGGGAAAAAGGCGGAATTACCCAACATATCGGTGCATCGCAGGTGGAACTACCCAGCGGGAAGAAAATAACTTTCCTCGATACTCCGGGACACGAGGCCTTCACCACCTTAAGGGCGAGGGGTGCAAAAGTTGCGGATATAGCCGTTTTGGTAGTTGCTGCCGACGACGGCGTTATGCCCCAAACTATAGAGGCTATAAACCACGCCAAAGATGCAGGCATTCCTATTATCGTTGCGGTTAACAAGATAGACCTGCCGCAAGCCAACCCCGACAGGGTCTTAAGGGAACTCTCGGAACAGGGTTTAATTCCCGAAGAGTGGGGTGGCGATACGCCGGTTGTTAAAGTTTCCGCCAAAACCGGTGAAGGTATAGATGAGCTCCTCGAAATGATTACGCTCGTGGCGGAATTGGAGGAGCTAAAGGCCAACCCTAAAGGAAAAACCAAGGCGGTAATAATCGAAACCAAACTCGACCCCAAAAGGGGACCGGTTGCCACCGCCATAGTTCAAAACGGAACATTGAAAGTGGGCGATATATTCGTTGCGGGAGCCACCCACGGCCGTGTAAGGGCTATGATCGACGATAAAGGGCGTAGACTAAGGGAGGCCCCTCCCGGAACACCGGTGGAAATTCTCGGTTTTGAAGAGCTACCCGAACCGGGTGATATCTTGATAGTAGTTCCCGACGAAAAGACCGCAAAAACTTTAGCCGAACAGAGAAAACGTCAAAAAGAACAGGAAAAACTTAAAGGAACCGCCCTCCGGTTGGAGGAGATTTACGAAAAAATCCAAAGCGGGGAACTTAAAGAGCTAAAGATAGTTCTAAAGGCGGACACTATAGGTTCGATAGAAGCCCTTAAAAAGGCTCTTGAAGAACTCTCTACCGATAAGGTGAAGGTTTCTATAATCCACTCCGGTGTTGGTGCGATTAGCGAAAGCGATATTATGCTTGCAAAGGCATCCAACGCAATAGTAATTGGCTTTAATACCCGACCAAATCCCGCCGCAAGGCGGCTTTTAGAAGAGGAAAAGGTAGATGTGAGAACCTATGGCGTTATCTACGATGCGGTAGAGGACGTTAAAAAGGCCCTTGAAGGTCTGCTCGAACCGGAAAAGGTAGAAGAGGTTATCGGTCAGGCCGAGGTAAGGGCTACCTTCAAAATCAAAAAGGTCGGAACGGTTGCAGGTTGCTATGTTCTCGACGGTAAACTGGTAAGGGGTGCCAAAGCCCGCCTTATTAGAGAAGGCGTAGTTATCTACGACGGAGAAATCGAAGGCCTAAAAAGGTTTAAAGAGGACGTTAAAGAGGTTGCCAAAGGTTTTGAGTGCGGTGTGAAACTCAAGGACTTCAACGATATAAAGGTAGGCGATATTATCGAATGCTATGAAATTAAGTATGTAAAACCCAAGTTGGAATTTGGAAAATCCTCCGAACAAAGTAAGGAAACTAAATAGAACCTTTTAATGATTTGTTAACCGCTTTCCTCTTTTTGTTTTCCATTCCAAAATAAACCTTGAGATGGAACTTCAACTTCTTTTAATCCTTGCGGTTGCCTTTTTGATTTTTGGACCGGAAAAGATGCTCGAATTTGCCACCCAGTTGGGACGCCTTGTTAGAAAGATAAAGCAAGAGTGGGCCTCCATTCAGCTCGAGGCGGAAGTGAGCCGTCTTAAGGAGCAACTTCAAAAGCAAACCCTCGAAGGGGAAAGCAAAGTAAAAGCCTACCTTTCGGGTGAGATTAAGGAAAAACCTAAAACCCAAAAGGAGATTATGAAAGAATTCCTTTCGGAGGAGGATAGTAAAAAGGAGCCATCGGAGGGCAAAAAAGAAAAGCCACCAACTTTGGAAGATTTAACCCAAGGAAAAGCTC
>JALSNH010000048.1 GCA_026987085.1 Aquificota bacterium
GGGCCGTCGTGGAGCACCCATAGAGGTTTACCCTTTCTGGTTTCCTTTATTTTGTTATATAAACCTTCCCAAGTTTTGGCTATCTCCGGTTCCCTCTTGGGGAGATTTGCCTTCATAGGAAAGTCCGTTTTGGGAAGGTTTAGGGTATTTTTTAGGTCCAATTTCGGTTTTTTCTCTTCCATACCAAAGTTGGAATTTTAAGAATTTATAAATCCCTAATCAGGGATTTGTTCGAATTTTAAGTATATCAACTTAAAACAAGTAGGTTGGTATCCTAAAGGGAAAAGTCAAACGTTGAGACTAAAAACTTCTAACCCTCTCGAAGGGTCTTTAACAACTTTAAAGGTTCCAAAAAAGGGAATAAATCTGCTTAGTTTTTTGGCAAACTTTACAAGGTTGGAAATTGAAGGTTCCGCCTTTATAAGGTCGTTCAAAATTTTGTTAAGCTCTTCGCTGTTGAAAAAGTCCCAGTCGGGGTCTAGGCCTTTGGCAAAGGCTACATAGGGCAAAATCTCTATAGCCGCCCTGCGGTTATCCCTGTAAAGGGCATTTAAGTATTCAATTTCTATCTTTTTAATAGCCTCTTCGAGGAGTTTTTCGTAGTCGGGCGTATATTCGGCCGCGATTTTACCCGCCCATGCGAACCTCACCGGTTGAACCAACCTATTAAAGGTCTTTATGTAATCGTAAAACTCCTCCCTTGTTCGGTCATCGTAATAATCGGTCGACAAAAGGTGGTGTTTTTCTCCCAAAACTACCAACGCCGATAGGAGTTCAAATCTAAAGTAGTCTTCCTTTTTTGGAAGAAAGATATGGTGGGTGTAGGTTTCCGGATTGGTGACGATAATATTGGAAAGGTCCTCGTAGGGTGTTCTTTTAATTTTAACGGAATAGGAATGGGGATAAAATTCCAAAACCTCTAAAAATTTTTCTTTTATATCGTCCATTAAACGGTTAAATCTATAACATCCCTAATCCAGGGGAACTTGTTCATTAACATCATTTT
>JALSNH010000049.1 GCA_026987085.1 Aquificota bacterium
ACCTGCGGTTCGCCCGAAGAGGCTATAAAAATAAGGGACCGCTATTGGGAGCTTATCGAAGAGGTAAAAAGCGGTAAAAGGGAGAGGGCAAAAATAGCCTTCGGTTTTGGCGGAAACCCCAAAGACCCGACCGGCGTAAGGGGTGGACCGGTCTTTGAGGTACTCTTTAACATCCACTATCACCTAAAAAAGCTCGACCTGAGGGATAAGTTCGACCTTGTCTTTTTCGCCCCGATGCCAAAACCGGGTAAAAGGCTTGGAGAAAAGAACGCCGAAAAGATTTACGACTTTTTCAAAAAGATAAACGTCTCCTACAAGATAGGTGTAAAAATAACCGAATTTCAACCGGACGGAATACTGTTTGAAGATGGCGAAAAGATAGAGACCGACCTAACCATTTTTACTCCAGCCGTAGACGGCCACCCGCTCTACAAAACCGACCCCAACCTACCGCTCAACGAGGCGGGATTTGTAAAGATAGACCAATACTGCTCCGTTCCGGGAACCGACTACACCGTTTGGGCGGTTGGCGACTCCGCGGCTATAGAAGGTCCCGAATGGAGGGCAAAACAGGGACACCTTGCAGAGGTAATGGGTCGTATAGTTGCCCGAAACATTGAAAAGTTAATAGAAGGCCGTTCGCAGGAGATGGAAAGTTATCTACCCCATGTCCATATAGTGTGCCTTATGGATATGGGACCTTGGGGAGGAATTCTTTTTGCCAGAACCAAAAAGAGGGCTTTAATGATACCGCTACCTAAAGTGGGTCATTGGCTAAAAAAACTTTGGGCGTGGTATTACAAAAATTCCAAACTTAGAAAAATCCCGAGAATTCCCGGTTTTGATGCTCCTTAATTTCCTCTCCTGTTTGGATTTTTCAACTGTTAAAATAGCCACGTATGGAACTGGAAGATAAACAGCTTCCTCTATCGCTCGCTGAACTTTTGGAAACTGCCGATGAAAACAGTTTAAAAGCCTACATTCTTATAAAAGCGGACCCAAAAG
>JALSNH010000050.1 GCA_026987085.1 Aquificota bacterium
ATATCCAGCTATAGATTTCACTATTAGCTCAATTCCTTTGTCACTTACCTCCAAACCTGTTAGTGGGTCATCTTTATGCAGGTCGTATCCTGCCGAAACTAAAATAAACTGAGGTTTAAAACCAAAAATAGCACTTTTAAGGGTATTCTGGTAAGCCTCTTTATAAAGATCGTCGCCGGCTCCCAAAGGCATAGGGATATTTAAAGTGGTTCCTAAACCTTCACCCGCTCCTCTTTCCTCAGCCGAACCTGTCCCAGGATAAAAAGGATACTGGTGGGTAGAAAAATAAAAAACTTTACCATCGGTATAAAAGGTGTGCTGGGTTCCGTTTCCATGATGGGCATCAAAATCGACTATAAAAATTTTTTCAAAACCTTTTTGCAAAAGATATTTTGCTCCAATAGCTACATTGTTGAAAATACAAAATCCCATAGCTTTTGCGTATTCAGCATGGTGCCCGGGGGGCCGTACGGCACAAAATGCAGAATCTATCTTTCTATCCAAAATTAAATCAATGGCCGAAATAATTCCACCTACTGCTAAGGAGGCAGTTAGCCAAGTGTACCCGTTATAGTAAGTATCGGGGTCGAACCAACCTTCACCGCTTTTTGAAGAATAAATAACTTCCTCAATATATTGAGGATCGTGATTTAGAGCTATAAGGTCGGCGTTTGCCTGAAAGGGTTTTATAAGTTCTACCCTTGATAGTAAACCTCTTTCGGACATACCTTCCAAAATGGCTTCGAGACGGTATTTATTCTCCGGATGTCCTTCCCTATGGTGGAGAAGATATCTATCGTCGTAAACAAAACCAACTCTCATTAATGTATTAATATGCCCCGGGGGGGATTCGAACCCCCGACCTCGAGATTAGGAATCTCGCGCTCTATCCTCCTGAGCTACCGGGGCTTTTTACTTCTTCCAAAAAGGAGAATTTTAGTAATAAAAAAATGTTCCGTCAACTGCTAAATGAAAATATTAAGTAAAAACTTTAAATAGCAGTTGTTCCAATAAGCCCGGTATAGGGTTTAAAAACTTTTTATATACTCCATGTATAGTTTAAATCTTTCCTTTATTTCCTCCATAAAATCGCCACCCAGTTTTTCTAACAGGGCATCGGCCAAAACTATAGCGAGCATTGCTTCGGCTACAACGGACGCGGCAGGAACAGCAGTAACATCGGAACGCTCTTTCATTGCTTTTACTTCCTCCTTGGAATTTATGTCTACACTTCTTAGCGGGGACATTAAAGTTGGAATAGGTTTCATCGCTACTTTTACAACTATAGGTTCACCATTGGTTATACCCCCCTCCAGGCCTCCTAAACGGTTGGTGTAGCGAAAGTACCCTTTGTTTTCTTTCCAACCTATTTCATCCATAACTTTGCTTCCGGGAAGGAAACCGGTTTCAAAGCCGCTACCTATTTCTACCCCTTTAATAGCTTGGATGGACATTAAAGCCTGGGCAATTCTTCCATCTAACCTTTTGTCCCACTGTATATGGCTTCCCAGACCTGGTGGAACATTTAGAGCAAATACTTCTATAATCCCTCCGAGTGTTTCACCTTTTTCTTTAGCTTTATCGATAATGGCTTTAACAAAGTTATCCTCTAGAGGGTTGGGTATTCTAACTTCCGATTGTTCGGCTTTTAAGTGGCGACTCCACAGGTCCAGGGGCATATCTTTTACTCTGTAGCCTCCCAATACCCTTACATAGCTGCCTATTTTTATCCCAAATTCGGATAAAAATTTCTTGCAAATGGCTCCAACCGCTACGCGCGCAGCGGTTTCACGTGCGGAGCTCCGCTCCAGAATATTCCTTAGGTCCCTCTGGTTGTATTTAATACCTCCCGCCAGGTCTGCGTGTCCCGGACGTGGACGGGTAAAGGGTTTATACCCTTCTGGAGCTTTTCCTTCAACTGCCATACGTTCCTTCCAATTTTCATAATCGCGATTCCAAATAGCCATAGCTATGGGGGAACCTAAAGTCTTTCCAAATCTGATTCCTGAAATAATTTCAACTTTATCTTTTTCTATCTTCATTCGCCCACCGCGGCCATAACCTTTTTGGCGGCGGGCCAATTCCCGGTTTATATCTTCAGGATTTAATTCCAAGTTTGCAGGTATTCCCTCTACTATTGCTACGAGTCCCTTTCCGTGGCTCTCACCCGCTGTTAAAAATCGTAGAACTTTTAGAGACATTTGGTTTTTAGATTTTAGAAAAGAGTAAGAAGTTCCCTGCGGTAAAAAATTAAAATGGAA
This sequence comes from Aquificota bacterium, assembly GCA_026987085.1. GTDB lineage: Bacteria > Aquificota > Aquificia > Aquificales > QOAS01 > QOAS01. The sequence continues at coordinate 2,262 of JALSNH010000050.1, forward strand.
ACTACCAATGTTGAGATTGCTTGTAATTTTTACCCTTTTAAGTATCTTGATTTCTTATTCCTTTAATGGGAATTCTTCTCTTTTTCATCTTTCTCGGTGTTTTAAAACTTCCTTTGTCCAAATAGTGACCTTTGAAGGAGAAAAAGAAATCTATAGTGGTATTTTAATTTCAAAAGAAGCTCAAAAAAAGTTGATATATCTAACGAAACCACCTTTTGAGATATTTTTCGATGGAACTTACCTAAAAATGGGCTATAAAGGAGAGGGTTTTCAAACTTTCAAAGCCGATGAATATCCAAATCCTATATTGGGTATTTTGCTGCATTTAAATGACTTGATAAAGGTTTTTAAATTGGAGACTTGCTCTCCCAATTTCTGCGTTTTAAAACCTAAATCTCCGCTAAGTGATTACCTAAAAAGGGTAAAAGTGTTTTTCCGAAAAGGAGTTATCAAAAAGATAGTAGCTGACGGAGAAGATTACGGAGTAGTAAAAATTTTTATTTTAAAATGGAAAGATTGCTCTAAATCGGCTAAAGTTAGTCATTCCGATGATGGATGAAAAAATTGAAAAGTTGTACGCCGTCTATCTTATACCTTTTACTTCCGATAAAAGTTATTCGTTGATTCTTATATACCATCCGAAAGGGGAGAATTTTTACAAAGCGCTATTTCTTACCAAAGATCTTGAAACCGGAGAGGAACGGAAGAACCTTCTTAAATTGGATAAGGAACAGTTTGATGAACAGCAGGCCATCAATGTTTTTGATTTCACAGTAAAAGATCTCTTCAAAAGAGAAATCCAAGTTATAGATCCCGGAGCAAAGTTGATAGAATTAAAGTTTGATAATCCTGAGAAGGTCGATTACAACCTTTCCCAGGTTAGGGAATTGTTAAAAAAGATAGAACTGCTTTAGAAATCTTTAGATTTTTCTCTTTTAAAGGTTCTTAAGCAAATCTACCATCTCGAGGGCTGCTAAAGCAGCTTCCCAACCTTTGTTTCCCATTTTTGTGCCGGCCCTTTCTATAGCTTGTTCCAAAGTATCGGCGGTAATTATTCCAAAAGTTATCGGTTTTTCAATTTCCAAGGATATATTGGCTAAGCCTTTAGATACTTCGGCGGCAACATATTCAAAATGCGGAGTTGACCCTCTTATAACGGCCCCCACCGCTATAACCGCATCCACATCGGGTTTCTTAGATACTTTTTTAACTGCCAATGGTATTTCCCAAGCTCCCGGAACCTTTAAAAGGTAGATATTCTCTTTTTTTACTCCGTGTCGTGTAAGACAATCTATAGCTCCTTCCACCAAACGGTCAACTATGGAAGAGTTAAATCTTGAGGCGACTATAGCAAACTTATATTTCTCTCCCCGATTGAGAAAACCTTCTTTAATTTGGACCATCAAAAGGTAAGGATATAAACAAAAACCTTAAAAAGGTACAAAATTAGGTGATTTCATCTTTAGAGATATCATCTTCCTTTTTTTCAATATTTTGACGATTTCGCTGTCTATCTTGCTCCCTCAATTGTTCGTAGGTTCTACCTTCCTTCATCTGTTTTAGGTATTCCTCGCCCCATTCGGTGATATAGAGGTTCTCTATTTTCTGCTCTCCCGCATGGATACCGCGGGTGGTAAATTTGGGCCTACCGAGTTCGTCCAGCTCGGCAACTTTTACTTTGATAATATCTCCAACCTTGTAAAGGTCCCTCGCATCTCTGATGTAGCCCGGTATTTTGGAAACGTGAAGTAAACCAACCTTACCGGGAAGTATTTCAACAAACGCCCCGTAAGGTTCGACCCTTGTAATCTTACCTACATAGATATCTCCAACTTCTACATCTTTAATAACTTCCTGTATCATCTTCTTGGCTTTTTCTAAAGATTCTTCATTGGGTGCACTTATAGAAACCTTACCACCATCGAGAACCCAAATTGTTGCTCCCGTCTTTTCTTGAATTTCTCTAACGGTCTTTCCTCCGGGACCGATGATAAGAGTTCCTTTTTCCTCCGGAATTTCAACAATTTCCAACCTCGGAGCGTAAGGTGATAGTTTTTCCCTCGGTTTGGAGATAGCTTTATACATAAGGTCGAGAATGTAATTTCTCGCTTTTTTTGCCCTTTCTAGGGCCTCGGCCATTATCTCTTTGGTAATTCCTTTAACTTTTATATCCATTTGGATTGAGGTGATACCTTCGCGGGTTCCCGCAACTTTAAAATCCATATCTCCCAGGTGGTCCTCATCTCCGAGAATATCGGTAAGGATTATGTAGCGTCCGCTCTCTTGGTCCATAACGAGGCCCATTGCTATACCGGCAACATGCTTGTTATCTTTAATGGGAACGCCGGCATCAAACAGCGCCAGAGAGGCTCCGCAAACGGTTGCCATAGAGGTCGAACCGTTTGATTCCAAAATGTTGGATACCACCCTTATGGTGTAAGGGAAAGTTTCCTCGTCGGGAATTACAGGCTCGAGTGCCCTTTGGGCGAGGTACCCGTGGCCTATCTCCCTTCTTCTAGGAGGACCCCAAGGTTTGGCCTCTCCAGTGGAAAATGGAGGCATAAAGTAGTGGAGCATAAATCTTCTATACCATTCGCCTTCGTAGATGCTCTCCTCAAGCTGGGCCTCTTCGGGGGAACCCAACGTTACGCTTACCGCAGCCTGGGTTTGACCCCTTCTAAAGATTGCGCTACCGTGGGGTCTTGGGAAAGGATGCATTTCTATAGTTATCGGTCTTATTTCGTCCGGTTTTCTACCGTCTATCCGTATTCCTGTATCGAAGAGGTGCTTCCTCATTATTTCACTTTCGAGTTCTTTGTAATAGACCTTTGCCCTAAAGAGGAGTTCTTCGGGTATCTGCAGATTTTGAATGGTCTCTTCAAGGATTTTATCGAGAGCCTCTTTGCGTTGTCTTTTATCTTTTATAAACAACGCTTGGTAAATTTTATCGGCCGCATATTGGCG
>JALSNH010000051.1 GCA_026987085.1 Aquificota bacterium
GTAAAACTGGTAAGGGAGGCCTACCGTAGGGTGAGGAAGATAATCTCCAAAATTTCGGAAACTTACGATGTGAGTCCCGAACTTTTCCAACTGCCGGAGGAAAAGGAGCTTTATAAAGCCCTTGCGGAGTTGGAGGATATTTTTGAAGACCTCAATGTGGAACAAAAGGTTAAAAAACTGGCCCAATTTAAGGAGACGGTCGATAAATTTTTCGACCGTGTGATGGTTATGGACAAAGACGAAAAAATTAGGAAAAACCGTATAGCCTTATTGCAGAGGGTCAAAAGGCTCTTTGAGAGGATAGCCGATTTCGAAAAACTTCCTATTTAAAAATCTCCCGCCTTCGGCGGGCTCCGTTCTTTTCCTAAAATAGAAGCGTATGGTTATAAGAGGAAAAGTTTGGAAATTCGGCGATAACGTGGATACCGACCAGATAATACCCGCCCGTTATCTCAATACCTCCGACCCTTACGAGCTGGCCTCCCATGTTATGGAGGACAGCGAGCACCCTAACTTTGCAAAAGAGCACAAAGAGGGCGATATAATCCTCGGCGGTAAAAACTTCGGTTGCGGTTCCTCCAGAGAGCACGCTCCCATCGCTATTAAATATGCCGGCGTTCCCGTTGTGGTTGCAAAGTCTTTTGCCCGTATCTTTTACAGGAACGCAATAAACATAGGTCTTCCCATTGTGGAGGCTCCCGAAGAGTTTATAGATAAAACCGAGCAGGGGGACGAGATAGAAGTCGACCTCGAAAAGGGTATTATTAAAAATCTCACCAAAGGTATTGAGGCAAAATTTAAACCGATTCCTCCCGAGGTGGCTCAAATTCTCAACGCCGGTGGTCTTATGAACTACGCCAAAGAGAGACTAAATCAGGGTTAAAAGATGGTTTACGAACTGGAAGCGGAAGTTGTTTACAACCGTCCCGTTTCGGGTATAACTTGGGAGATAAAACTTAAAGCGGAACCTATAGCTTCCTCTTCCCTTCCCGGTCAATTTG
>JALSNH010000052.1 GCA_026987085.1 Aquificota bacterium
ACCAACACTTTAGGAGGTGGAAATCCGTTAAAATGTGAGGCGTAAACTGTAGTGTAGGCACCTGCCGTTAGGATATAGATACGGTCTCCTATTTCTAAGTTTTCAGGAAGGGCCACCTTTTCGGCAACCACATCCATACCGTCGCAGGAAATTCCTCCGATTGTGTAAAAGGATAAATTCCCCTTTCGGGTGGTGTAAAAGGAATAGCGGATGCCGCCCAAGGCTTCCGCAAGGCCGTGGAAGACACCGGAATTTATATATAGCCACCTTTCGCCAAAGCGCTCCGCTTTTCCTATTACCTCTACCACCAGAACTCCCGCTTCGCCAACCAGTCCCCTTCCCGGTTCTATCTGGAGTTCCAAAGTTCTTATGGCGAAATACTTTTTAAGCAGCCCTTTAAGGTAGGTTGCTATCTCTTTTGGCGATAGGCTCTCACGGGTATAGCGGGCCGGAATACCACCTCCGGCGTTAAGCATTTGGAGTTTTATACCTTTCAAACGGGCCTTTTCCCATACCTCCTTGGCCTTTTTTATGGCTACAAACCAATTTTGGAGGTTGTTGCACTGCGAACCGACGTGAAAGGTAATCCCGTAGGGAACGAGACCTTTACGATTGGCATATTCCAAAATCTCCACCGCCGTGTCGGTATCGGCACCGAATTTTCTCGAAAGGGGCCAATCGCTGCCTACATTGGGAACCGCCAGCCTTACGTAAACACGGGCCCTCTTTTTGAACCTTGCTATCTTGTCTATTTCCGCAAAGCTATCCACCGCGAAGCGGTCTATACCTTCTTTTAAACAATGTTCAATAAAGGGAAGTGGCTTTACCGGATTGCTTGAAATTATTCTTTCGGGCGAAACATCGAAAGATAGAACCTTTTCTAGCTCTTTGGAGGAAGCTATTTCAAAACCGCTCCCCAAATCGGCGAAGGTCTTTATTACCTCCCTATCATCGTTGGCCTTTACCGCATAGTAGACCTCAAAAAGGTCAAAGTGTTTTTTTATCTCCCCGTAGCGGTCCTCAAGTTTTTTCCGAACCATTACGAGAGTCGGGGTTTCAACCCTTTTTAAAAACTCCTCCAGGTTAGTATTTCCATTAATAAATTCCCTATAGAGTTTCTCCGCAAAGTTCCATTGAACCTCAAGGGGAGCGGTGTAGGACATAACTTTCAAAGTTTAAATTTGAAAGATTTTTCTACCACCTCCAAAAGTGCCTTTTACCTTCAAAAACCTTAAAAGTTGGTTTACAGGTTTTCCCACTTCGGGATCTAAAAAGTAAGGTTCTATTTCCACGAGCGGTTTTAAAACAAATTCTCTGTTCAATCGGTCGGGATGGGGTATTACCAGTTCCTTCAAACGGAGCTTTAAATTTCCGTAATAAACTATATCGAGGTCTATTTCCCTTGCGCACCACCTACAGCGAGGTTTTCTTCCCACCTTCCTTTCAACGTTTTTTAAGAACTTTAGAAGCTCCAAAGGTGGAAGCTTTGTAAAACCGATAAAAACCCCATTATGGAAGGAAGGCTGATTTTTTACCCCGTAAGGTTTTGATATGTGAATTTTTGAAACTTTGATGATGTTTATTTTCTTTGAACACTCCTCTAATGCGGCTGCTATTTGCTTTTGGCAGTTGCCCAAGTTGCAACCGAATGCTATAACAACCCTTTCTCCTTCCAGTTTGGCCATTCGTTAAAAGGTTCTATTCAATCAAAGAAAAGTAGTTTTCCTTATATTGAAAAAATTTTGTGGAAATCAAATATTAAGGTTGATATAGAGAAAGGAGGTTAAATGGTAGAGGAAAGAATAGATTTGGGGAGTTTTGATGAGCGGTTTTTTGCAATTGTAGGACGCGCAGATGAAAATCTCAAATTTTTTGCCGACCTTTTTGGAGTAAAGGTAATAGCCCGCGGAACGGAGGTGATAGTAAAAGGCGACCCTGAAAAGGTAAAAAAACTTACCTCCTTCATAAGGAAAATGCTCAAAGAAATACCTCAAAGGCATTTAAACACAACCCAGGTAAGGGAAGAGGCAAAAAAATACCTTTTAGAGTTAGAAGAGAACCTAGGATCCCCAAAAAGGGAAGTTAAGGAGGAAGAAACCCGAGAAGGTGAAGAGGTAATTTTAATAACCCACCGAAAGAAAGCTATCGTTCCTAAAACCCCATCGCAAAAGGCTTATATAAAAGCGATTAAGGAAAACGACATAGTATTCGGAATAGGTCCCGCCGGAACGGGAAAAACCTACCTAGCTATGGCAATGGCTTTAAAGTATCTAAAAGAAAACAAAATTTCCAAAATTATTCTAACCCGTCCGGCGGTAGAAGCGGGGGAAAAACTCGGATTTCTACCCGGCGGTATAGCGGAAAAAGTTCACCCTTACCTTACACCTCTTTACGATGCACTCTACGATATGGTTGATTTCGATAAAGCAAACTATCTCCTTGAAAAAGGCGTTATAGAAATAGCCCCCTTGGCCTTTATGAGAGGTAGAACTCTAAACGATGCCTTTATTATTCTCGATGAAGCTCAAAACACCACCCGCGAACAGATGAAAATGTTCTTAACCCGTATAGGTTTTGGTTCGAAAGCGGTAATTACCGGTGATGTGACCCAAATAGACCTTCCCAGAAAGAGGGAATCGGGTTTGCTCGATGCCTTTAGGGTTTTAAAAGGAATAGACGGCATAGCCTTTGTGGAATTTAAAAAAGAAGATGTTGTAAGACATCCGATTGTGCAGAAAATTATTCAGGCTTACGAGCGCTTTGAGGAAAAAAACGAAGCTGCCGATGCGACAGGTGAAAATGTTAAAACTGGATAGGAAACAACTAATAGCCTACCTTTCTATAACCTTATACGCCCTATTTTTATCCTTTCTCTTAGGTTTTCCCAAAAATAACGCCTTTTTCTATATAGGTGGGTTTCTGTTTAATTGGTTTTTCCTATACGGGTTTTACCGCCTTTGCAACTTTAAAATCCTCTTTGAAGATGAAATTTATATAACCCTTAATTTGGTCTTTTTACTTCTTCTATTTTCAACTTCGGTAATCAAATATTTGGAAAAAGCTATATTGTTGGGTGTTGGAGAGGGATACTACCTTATTTTGGTAGGTTCGATAGTTGGTATCCTTGCAGGGAGCTTTTTAAGAAAGCAATCCATTAAAGGAATCCTTCTTTTCACCACCTATGCGGTACTTTTATCCTCCAAAAACCTTTTCATCACAGTAGGTTTTACCTTAGCAAACCTAGTATCGGCCGATATATACCGCCGATACCGAAAAACGGTTTACGAAATTTTTGCCCTAACGGTGGGAAACGCAATATTTACCCTCCTTTTGGTTGGATACACGTTAGTAAGCGAACCTTCGAAAGTGGAAGCTTACCTTCTTTTATATCCCGTTTCGGTAATTGTTCAGATATTTTTACTCTTTGGTTTGCAAAAACTTTTAGACCTTCTTCCCTATATGTACAGCGATGAAAAGTTGGAAAACTTTGCCAGCCTATCCAATCCTCTGCTGGAAGAGATGCTTATTAGAGCACCGGGAACCTACCACCACTCGGTAATGGTATCGGTTCTGTCGGAAAGTATAGCCAAAAAGTTAGATGCCGACCCCCTACTTACAAAGGTAGGAGCAATGTTCCACGATATAGGGAAGTTAATAAATCCCAAATACTTTATTGAGAATCAAAATGGAGAAAATCCACATGACAGTCTAAAGCCAGAAATAAGTGCTGCAATCATAAAAAACCACGTTGATGAAGGATTAAAACTTGCTCATAAATACAAACTTCCGAAGGAAATTATTAAGTTCATTCCCGAACATCAAGGAACAAAACTGATTCGTTTCTTCTATATGAAAGCTCTAGAGGAAAATCCGAATACTTCTGAAGGGAAATTTCGATACAAAGGACCCATTCCTCAAAGCAAGGAAACAGCTATTGTGATGATAGTAGACACTGTAGAAGCAATGGTTAGAGCTTTGAAAAATCCCTCTCCCGAAGATATAAAGAAAACCGTCAGAAGGGCCATATCTAACCTCCTACAGGAGGGACAATTAAAAGATTCCGGCCTTTCAAAGGAGGATTTAGAAAAAATTGAAAACCTTCTAACGGAACTTATACTCTCTTATTACCACGAAAGAATTAAATATCCTGAAAAACCGCAAGAGGTTGAAAAAAAGGAAACTGGAAAAGTTAATCTTCGGTAATATCTTCCCTCTCCAGTTTTATATTTGAGTAGTTCTCAAAACCGGTGGATTCCATATAGGTGCCGTACATCTGTTCGTATTCCTCCGCGCATTTTGCACAGAAGCGGGTCCAAGGTATGGAGCAGAGGCGCTCTTCAGGAATTTCAATTCCACATCCCTCGCAAATACCGTAGGTATTGTTTTTTATTTTTTCCAAAGAGTAATCTATCTCCCTCAAGATAAACATATCCCGTTGTGAAAGTTTGTCTAAAACCTCTTCGGTATAGGTCATAAGACTTAGGTCTTCCATATCGGAAGGTTCTTTGTATTCTTCGCTTATTCTCTGTTGGGTCTCCTGCTTTTGGGCGTAAGCCTTAATAATTTTCTCCTTTTCTTCCAAAAGTTTTTTTTCGCACTCCTTGTAAAGTTGCTCTCTGTCCATTAACCACCTCCTTATGGAAAGATTTAGGAATTATTTCCCAAAGGGATATTACTTGTCAATAAGTAATTGCTAATCTTTCAAAGGTATGTAAACCTTAAAGCAACTACCTTTACCTTCCTCACTTTCAACTTCAACCTTTCCACCGTGAATAAGAGCTATATGTTTGACAATCGAAAGACCTAAACCGGTTCCTCTAATCTCTCTAGACCTTGATTTGTCTACCCTATAGAACCTTTCAAAAATTAAAGGAAGGTATTTTTTAGGAATACCAATGCCGGTATCGGATACCTCCCAAATAATCCATCTATTTTGTTTTTTCACGGAGACCTTTACCTCTCCTCCCTCGCGGTTGTATTTAATAGCGTTTTCAACGAGGTTTTTTAAAAGTATTTCAATTTTGTGCGAGTCGCAGATACAATTTTTAACCAATATTTCCTTTTTAAGTTTCACATTTTTTTTCTCTGCAAACTCCTGAAGCTTTGAAAAAACTTCTTCAACCAATTTAGAAACATCTATAGTTTCCCAAATGACCTTGCCCTCTTTCGATTCAAGAGCTGCTAGTATAAGTAGATCCTCTACCAGCGCCTCCATTTCACGGGTTCTTTTTAAGATTTTTTCCAAAAAGCGTTTTTTAAAAGCATCCTGCTCTTCCATATAGAGTGTTTCAGCTATGGAGCTGATCACCGAAATGGGAGTTTTTAGTTCATGAGATACATTGGCTACAAAATCCTTCTTAGCCCTTTGGTAGGTCTTCAAATGGGTAATGTCTTCAAGGATAAAAGCTCTTTTGTTGTTTTCGTCAAATATATGGATCTTGTAGGTTTTTCCTTTGTAATCCACTTCCCTTTTCGGATTTTCGAGAAGGGTTTTAACAAATAAGGTTTCCAATAGATTCCAATCTTTGAAGGTTCTATTTATATAGATAACCTCATTGAGAGTTTTGTCGTATACTAAAACACCGTAAGGTGCCCAGTCGGTTAATCGTTTAAAAAATTTTTCCATGAAAAAATTTAAATAATGGGTAAGTTGGTAGTTTTTGACCTTGATGGAACGTTAATAGATACCGCTCCCGATCTTTATATGGCTTTTTGCGAGACTTTAAAAGATTTTGGCTACCAGCAGCCACCATTTGAGGTTTTTTGCAAATATATAGGAGGAGGAGCCTACGGTTTTTTAGAACCTTTTCTACCCTCCGAAGTTTTGGAGGAAGCCCTTCAGAAGGTTCGCCACTACTATCTAACCAAATACCTTTTTAAGGAAAGTAAACCATACGAGGGAATCTTGGAGGTTTTGGAAACCTTAAAAAGTGCTAACTACAAGCTGGCCGTTGCCACCAATAAAATAAGCGAAGGGGCTGTAAGAGTTTTAAAAGAAGCAAAATTGGATCACTTTTTTGAGTTGATAGTAGGAAGAGACTTACCAAAAGAGCATAAACCTTCACCTGAGCATCTACTCTATATAAATCGACAATTGAAAATCGAACCGAAAAAAACCTTAATGATTGGAGATAGAAGCGATGATATTTTGTCTGCAAAAAAAGCAGGTGCCTACGCCGCCTACGCCTTATGGGGCTATACCGAACCCTTAAATGGTTTTAAGCCCGATTTCTTTTTAAAGAAGCCAAAAGACATTTTAACCATTCTGGAAACTTTAGCTTTTGAATCCTGCAGGTAATTGCCTTTCCTCTTCTTAGTTGGAGATTTCCTGCTGTGATTTTCTGTATAAAAAAGATACCAATAACGGAAGAAAAAAACTTTTTGGAGGCTATTAATTTTTCCCCTTTAGGAGGTCTTCGTCGATTATATGGCCTAACTTTTGCTTTTTGGTTTTCAAATAATTTAGATTGAACTTGTTGGGAGGAATTTGGATAGGTATTCTTTCCACAATTTCTAAACCGTAGCCTTTTAAGGCTACTATTTTTCTCGGATTGTTAGTTAATAAACGAATTTTCCTTACTCCCAAGTCTCTTAAAATCTGGGCTCCCACTCCGTAATCTCTTAAATCTACTGGTAAACCGAGATGGCAGTTGGCTTCAACCGTATCTAAGCCTTTTTCCTGCAAAGCGTAAGCTTTAATTTTATTACCAAGTCCAATGCCCCTACCTTCGTGTCCGCGCATGTAAACGAGAATCCCTTTTCCCTCTTTAGCAATCAATTCCAACGCCTTTTCAAGTTGATTTCTACAATCACATTTTAGGGATTTAAAAACATCTCCGGTTAGACATTCGGAATGAACCCTCACCAAAACAGGTTCATCCGGTTTCCATTCACCCATAGTCAAAACGGCATGTTCGATACCGTCCAATTTATTTCTATAAACATGTATTTTGAAAGTTCCCCAAGGAGTGGGAAGATGGGCTTCAGAAACTTTTTCAACAATACTTTCCTTTTGCAAACGATATTTGATTAAATCCTCTATAGTAATTATCTTTAAGTTATGCCTTTTAGCAAATTCTATAAGGTCGGGAAGACGCGCCATAGTTCCGTCATCTTTCATAATTTCACAAATCACTCCAGCAGGATAGAGACCGGCCAGCTTGGCTAAATCCACACTAGCTTCAGTATGGCCGGCTCGTTCTAAAACACCACCTTGCCTTGCCTTTAAAGGAAAAACATGTCCCGGCTTTATAAAATCTGATGGTTTTGCTTCGGGAGATACAGCAAGTTTTATTGTTATAGCTCTATCGTAGGCAGAAATCCCGGTAGTAGTCCCATATTTGGGATGGGCATCTATAGACACACAAAAGGCCGTTCCCTTAGGATCGGTATTTTCCTTTACCATAGGTTCTAAACCCAATTCTCTGCACCTTTCAGGTGTAAGAGATAGACAAATAAGCCCCCTTCCATATTTGGCCATGAAATTTATTGCTTCTGGTGTCACCTTTTCGGCAGCCATTACAAGATCGCCTTCATTCTCCCTATCGGGATCATCAACCACTATTACCATTTTTCCTTGACGGATATCCTCAATGGCCTCCTCAATGGTATTGAATTGGACTTTTTTTTCCTTCATAGGTAAAACTATCAATCTAAGTTACTTTTAGCTTTTTTTAAATGAAAAAGGCTAAAAACTTGTCATGGTAAAAGCTTTTATATAAGTGATGATTCCTACGGCTAAGGCGAAAAAAGCAACAATTTTCCGTGTAATTTCACGGGGAATTTTAACCGCTAAATGGTTGCCTATATAACTGCCGCCTACAGCTGCTATAGCGAAAGGTATCGAAGATATTAAAGAAAAATAGCCGACCAAAGTATAGGTCAACCATCCAGAAAATGAAGAAAACAAAACCATAACGGCACTTACCGAAGTAACCATTAACGGATCGAAACCTAAAATTATTAGGGTTGGATTTACTAAAATACCACCTCCAATTCCTAACATTCCTCCCAAAAATCCTGCGAAGGTTCCAAGAAGTAAACCTATACGTATAAAGGCACTTTTGGTAGTTCCTTCAAATAAAGGTTTAGGCTTTAAAAAGAGAATAAAAAGGGAGGATAAAATTACAACTGTAGCAAGTAAAAATAATTGAATCTTTTCGGGAATAAAAAAAGAAATTTTTGCCCCTAGAGGGGCAGAAATAAACGAGGTAATTACCAAGGGAATTGCTAAATTCCATCTTATTTGATTCCATCTTTTGTAAACTGATAAAAGCATAATCCAAACATTTATCCATAGAGCAACAGCTTTAGCAAAAGGAAGAGGGCTTCCCAGCAGTAAGAATATAGGAATAATAATAGTTGCAATTCCTATTCCGGTTATACCCCCAACTATTGAAAAGAGAAAGGTTACTAACCATAACAGTAATTCTTGGCCTGGATTTAAATGCATTGAAAGAACTAATTGTAGGAACTAAGTGTTTTTATGAACTTCTCCGCATCTCTGATGCGGAGCTTCGGGTTGGTTTACACTCTAACAGGTATTTCACGGAGTACGGGTAAAGGAAACCAAAAACAAACAGGTAAGGTACTTACGAACTACCTTGCACTAAGGTATGGGGCTTCGAGGGGGTTTATACCCTTTATAGATACGGGTTTTAGCCCCCTATCTTTCTATAAACCAATAATTACTAATTCTCCTTAAAGGTTTACGTTGAAAGTATAGCTTTGGCAACTTTTTCCCCGCTAAGGAACATTCCACCAAATATAGGGCCCATTCTGGGAAGACCATAAACTTCTGCCGTAGACATTCCCATTACGTAAAGACCTGGGTATATTTCACCTGATTTTTCTACAACAAGTTTTTCTGCCTCATTAACCCACATGGCCCCCATACCTTTTACATCGCAACAATTAGTTCTTTTTGCTACAAGTTTTGCTATAGCTGCATCGTGGCCGGTACCGTCGAGAACATATTCAGCTTCCACAACCAAAGGGTCAACATGAAGATGAACCATTTCTATGGGTGTCCAGTTGATAACTACCCCGTTAACACGACCATTTTTTATTACGACATCTTCAACGTGAACGCCGTTAAAAATTTTTACACCGGCTTTGGTAGCTTTTGAAATAAGCGTAGCGGCAAGTTCGACCGCATCGGCTATCAGGTAATCCTCACCGTAGAGGGAAAAGTTTATTTCAAATTTTTCTAGAATATGCTTCGCTTCTTTTTGAACAACAACTTTGTTAAATAACATTCCTCCGCCCCATATACCACCGCCAGGAGCAAGTTTTCTTTCAAAAATTGCAACCTTTTTGCCGTTTTCTGCTAAAAGGGTAGCTGCCACTAAACCGGAAGGTCCCGCCCCTACAATGGCAACATCAATTTTTGTATATTCCAAAAGTTCTCTGAAAAAGTTTTCGATAATTCCTCTTGTTACATGGAGCTCTTGAAGCATTTCCCACCTCCAGAATGGTAATAATTTGGCTAAATCCTAACATAGGAATTGAAATAACTACTTTGAAATCCTTCATAAGGGGTCCGGTAAATGGTTAGACCTAAGAAGTTTTTGGGACAACATTTTTTAAAATCTAAAGGGGTTATTGAGAAAATTGTCAACTCCCTCGAAATATCTCCTAAGGATACGGTGATTGAAATAGGGCCGGGAACTGGAGTTTTAACCGAGGAAATACTCAAAAGGGAACCTGAAAAACTGATAGCTATTGAAGTAGACGGAGAACTGGCAAAACTTTTGAGGGAGAAATTTAAAAAATTTCCCAATTTTGAACTTATTAATACAGATGCTACAAAAGTGGATTTCTGTTCTTTTGGAAAGAACCTTAAATTGATTGGAAATCTTCCCTACAACGTGGGTTCTTTTATTGTGCTAAACACCGTAAGGTCAAAGGATTGTCTCAACAGGGCGGTCTATATGCTGCAAAAAGAGGTTGTAGAGCGTTTAACTTTAAAACATAAAAAGCCTTCATGGTTAGGAATACTTCTAAACACATTTTTTGATACCGACTATTTAATGAGTGTTCCGGCAAGGTTTTTCTATCCTCCTCCAAAGGTTGTTTCTGCAGTTATATCGATGAAACCTAAAAAAGTACAACCTTCTTTTAACGTAGAGGACTACAAAAGGTTTTTGGAAAAACTTTTCATGCAAAGAAGGAAAATGTTAAAAACGAAACTCCCTTTGGAGGTTCTTGAAAAGGCAAATATACCTCCGACAAAAAGGGTGGAACAACTTGGTGTTGAAGATTTTATAAGGCTTTACAGGGAATTTATTAATTAACATTGTTATTTCAAATGCGTAAGCTTTCGAAGGAAATAATTAAAAAAGCTGCAATAGAGTTAATTAAGGAAAAAGGGTTAAAAGAATTTACTGCGAGAAATTTAGGCAACAAGTTGCAAGTTACCGACGCTGCAATTTTTAAATATTTTCCCTCTTTAAGGAATTTATTCGAAGAAATTCTGCTCGATTTTATAGGTGAATGTAAACAAACTTTTAGTTCTATAGCTTTGGAAAATCTGCCGGCTGATGAAAAACTGATAAAGTTTTTACAGGCTTACGAATTTAAATTTTTACAAACAGATGGAGCTATGCCTTTGCTTTGTTTCGAAATACCTCGGATGAATGATGAAGGTTTAAAGGAACTTATTAGAGATTTTTGGAACTTTTATCTTGAAAAACTGGGAGAGATTATTGAACAGGGAAAAAAGGAAGAAATTTTTAAAGAGGAAGTAGATTCTAAAACGGTTGGTTTGATGATTAATGGTTATTTCATTTCAAAATCTCTTCGTAATTTGGTTGGTGGAGAGTCCATAGAGGAAGGTTTTTATAAAAAGATTGCCGATATAGTTTTAAAAGGTATCAAGAAATAAATTTTTTATGGTTAAAGACGACTGTTTTGTTCTCCTTCGTTTTCCTGTAGGGGATTTTTCCCTTTTAGCCAAATGCTACTGTCGAAAGTTTGGAAGGAAAAACTTCCTAATTCCCGAATATTTTGCAGTTGATAGAAAAATAAATTTAATAGGTTTTTTTGAACCCTTTAATCTTCTAAGGGTAGATTTTAAGGAAAAAAACGGTTCTGCGGTTGTGGAAGATGCTTCTTTAATTTTTTCACCTACGGGCGAGATTATTAAGAACCTTGAAAGGTATTTTTTTCTTTCGAAAGTTTCAAAAACGGTTTTAAAATTTGTAAAAGTTCCCGATGAAGAAATTTTTGAACTTCTGAAAGAATCCCTTAGTATCGAGGATTTTTTTAATTTTAATCTTATAAGATTTTGGTTGAATCTAAGTTCCCTTTTAGGATTTTCGCTAAAAAATCTTTCCCGTCCGGGGTGGGTGAACCTTTTAACTTTAAAAAAGTGTAATCCTGAAGAATTAAAAAATCCTTACTGTGTGTATATATCTCCCCGCGAATTTTACCTTATTAGGAGAGTTTTAGATAGCAAAGTGGCTCCTTTTAGGATTTCAAATAATGATACAAAACGTTTAGAGGATTTTTTCTTTAAATTTCTTTCTCACCAAAGTAATTAAAGAGGCTGTATCCAAGTTTGGAAAATTTTTAATTATGTCCTTTGAAGGTAGAAAAATTTCAATATCCGAACTTTTAAAGTTTTTGGGAATTAGCAATAAAAGTATCAACGATGATATAACTATCTCTCGGGTGTGTTCTCCAAAAAATGTGGAAAATCCGTGCGTTGTAGTAATTAGCGATGAAAAACATTTAAAGAAATTGAAAGATACTCCTACCCTATTGGTGGTTTCTAAAAATTTGGAAGTTCCCCCAGAAATTGAAAAGAAGACAATCCTTGTGAGGGTTGAAAATCCTCGCTTGATCCTGGCAAAGATACTGAAAATTTTATATCCGGAAACCTATCCTGTAGGTATTTCACCCAAAGCTTCAATAGGAAAAAATGTTGAAATTGGTGAAAACACCTATGTAGGAGATTTTGTTTTTATAGGAGACAATGTAAGGATTGGTAGAAACGTAAAAATCTATCCAGGAAGTTATATAGGAGATAATACCCAGATAGGAGACGGAACCGTTATTTATCCCAATGTTGTGATTTTTCCCAATACCTTAATAGGTCGAAATGTAAGAATATATCCAGGGGCAGTGATTGGAAAGGAAGGTTTTGGTTTTGTATCGCACAAAGGAGAACATATAAGACTTCACCATGTGGGAATTGTGGAAATTGCCGACAATGTAGAAATAGGTGCCAACAGCTGCGTTGACCGTGCCCTTTTGGACAAAACTTACATTGGAGAAGGTAGCAAAATAGACAATCTAGTTCAAATTGCCCATAACAATCGGTTGGGTAAAGGGGTTATTCTGGTAAGTCAAGTTGGCCTTGCAGGGAGTGTTGAAGTAGGCGACCAGTCCATTCTGGCCGGCCAGGTGGGAGTAGCCGACCACGTAAGGATAGGAAAAAATGTTATTGTCGTAGCAAAATCGGGAGTGACTAAAAACCTCAAAGATGGCAAAATTTACGGTGCCTTACTACCGGCTATGGAGTGGTCCAAATGGAAAAAAATTTACGCACTTCTATTGAAACTTCCCAAAATCCTAAGACGACTTAAAGGGTTAAATTTTTAGTTAAAAATCCGATATAGAAAAGTTTAAAAGGTTTAACTTGAAAGGGATTTGTGGAAAGAGATGGAGAAAACAAAGGAAGGTGTTTATAACTACCTCTTAGAATTATCCTTTTTGGGAACCAACTTTCACGGTTGGCAGTATCAGCCAAACGTTCCCACCATTCAGGGCGAATTGATGAAAGCTATTTCTAGACTTTTTAAATTGGATTGGGTTCCTATAATTGGATGTTCGCGTACCGATGCCGGAGTTCATGCGGAACAGTTTTTTGCCAACTTTAAAGTATTTAAAAATATAGAACCCTACAAGGTTTTAAGGGCTTTAAATGGAATGCTCCCCCCTCAGATAGCCGTAAAAAATGTTAAGTTAGTTGAACTTTCTTTCAATGCCCGTTTTAGTGCCAAAGGGAAGATATACCAATATTTGGTATGGAACGATTCTGTAAGAAACCCCTTTTTGTTGGATAGAGCATGGCATATTCCCTTTAAGTTGGATTTGGAAGCTATAAAGGAAGCCGCCCATTACTTAGTTGGTCGGCACGATTTTTCAGCCTTTGCAAAGAATGAGGAAGGTCGAAATCCGATAATAGAACTTGAATACTTGAAAATTTCCAAAGAGGGAAATCTTTTAAAATTGGAACTTAAAGCGACCCACTTTTTAAGGTATATGGTTAGGAGAATAGTTGGAACCCTTATAGAGGTAGGAAAAGGAAGATTAAAACCTATCGATGTTAAGGGTATTTTGGAAAGTAAGAATCCAAATCGGGCTCCCTATACCGCAAAACCCTACGGGTTATATTTAATAAAAGTTTTTTATTAATGCTCCAACGAGGTTTAGAAAATGAAAAATCCTGTAGGTTTAAAATTCCGCATTTCTAAATTTTTTTTAATAAGTCTAATTATTAGTCTTGTATTATTAGTTATTAGCTCTATATATGCAGGTTATTTACTTAAAATAAGCCTTAACTATAGTCATGTAATTAACCTTTCCGGAAAAATAAGGGGTGATATACAACGTTTTACAAAACTCTACTTTGCAAATGTTTCTAATAATAAATTAAAAAGCACTGCTTTAGAGATTGATAATTACATTTTTCATCTCAAAAAGGATATAAACAACCTTAATCTACCTCTGATTGATACCAAAAATTTCCTTACACCCTTGGAAATAGAAAAGTGTTGGAATACCTTAAAGGGTGAAGTTTTTAAATGTTCCCAACCTTATTGTAGGACTCAAATTTTAAATCTGTCCGAAGAATGTTGGGTTAAAGCGGACAAAATCACAGATTTATATCAAAAAATCTCTCAGAGAAATTTAAGGATACTGCAGTTTTTTTATTACTTAATAATTGTTTTAGGAGGTATTGTAAATTTAAGCTTACTCTATTTGCTGATAGTTAAAAATACTTTTGGAAAACTCTTAAGGAAAGCACATTTTGATGCCCTTACAGGGGTTTATAACCGTTCAGCCTTGTGCGAAATTTATCCACTTTTAATTAAAAGCGAATATTTAAAGCCTATAGGACTTATTGTTTTTGATATAGATAACTTTAAAAAAATTAATGATACCTACGGACACTTGGTTGGAGATATAGTTCTAAAGAAAGTTTCCGAAGTTGTAAAAAAACATTTAAGAAGAAATGATATTTTTGCCCGCTGGGGAGGTGAAGAGTTTTTAATACTCCTTCCACAAACCGATTTGGAAGGCTCCCTAAAAGTTGCGGAAAAATTAAGAAAGGCTATTGAAGAGTTAAACATTCCCGAACTTAAAGGAAGAAAAGTTACCGCCTCTTTTGGGATAACGGTTATTAAAAATAGCGAAACTTTAAACGAAGCTGTTCTAAGAGCCGATGAGGCTCTTTACGAAGCAAAAAGAAATGGAAAAAATCAGGTTAAATTTAAGGTTTAAAAGCTTCCCTCCATTAACTTTTTAAAATCCTTAAAAAGGTAATAGCTGTCGTGTGGCCCCGGAGAAGCTTCGGGGTGATATTGAACGCTCATTATAGGGCGTTTCGAATGTTTCATACCTTCCAAGGTATTGTCCAAAAGGTTTATATGGGTAATTTCTACCTCTTTGGGTAGGGTATTTTCATCCACCGCAAAGTTGTGGTTTTGGGCGGTGATTTCCACTTTGCCCGTTATCAAGTTTTTAACCGGATGGTTTCCTCCATGGTGTCCAAATTTTAGCTTGTAGGTTTTTGCTCCCAAAGCGATACCTATAATCTGGTGTCCTAAACATATTCCCATAACCGGTAGGCGGCCAAAAAAGTGTTTTGCCGCTTTTATTCCATAAAGGACATTTTCCGGGTCGCCGGGTCCGTTGGAGAGAAAAATTCCGTCGGGCTTTAAAGCTTCTATCTCTTCAAAAGGTAAATTGGGAGGTAAAACCGCAACGCGGACTCCTTCGGAGGTGAAACGGCGGAGAATATTATATTTGACACCAAAATCTATAACAGCTAAAAGGGGACGGTCGTTAAGTTTCTTTCTATAGCCTTTAAAGAGGTCCCAATCCGCTTCGTCCCAATAGTAGATATCGGTAGTTGCAACCTTAGAAATTAAATCCTGTTTCGAAATATCGGGAATATTTCTCGCTTTCTCTACCACACTTTTAGGATCTAAATCTTCCGTGGAGATAACTCCGCGTATAACTCCCCTTTCACGAATTTTTTTAACAAGGGCCCTGGTATCTATTCCCCAAATACCTACAACTCCGTATTTTTTTAGATAGTTGTTTAAATCGCCCGAAGCTCTCCAGTTGGAGACTATAGGAGAGAGCTCTTTTATTACAAAACCGTTAACTTGAACCTTATCGCTTTCAATATCTTCCCCATTAACCCCGTAATTACCTATTTCGGTGTAAGTCATTGTGACTATCTGTCCTTTGTAGGAAGGGTCGGTAAGAATTTCCTGATAACCGGTCATAGAGGTGTTGAAAACGACCTCTCCACCGGTTTCGCCTTCCGCTCCAAGAGAATATCCGAAAAAGACAGTTCCATCTTCGAGTCCTAAGATAGCAGGTTTGAACATTTCAAAAAGGTTAAATTCTAACTTTTGGAGGTCTTAATATAGAAAAAACCTTTTATGGAGTTGAAAGTTAAAAAACTCCATCCGGAGGCCAAAATACCGGTCCGCAAAAGGGAAGGAGATGCAGGTTTAGACCTTTACTCGGTGGAGGATACCGTTTTACAACCCGGAGAGTGGAAAGCAATTCCCACCGGCGTAGCGGTTGAGATACCCGAAGGTTATGTGGGGATTATCAAAGACCGTAGTGGTTTGGCTTTAAAGTATGCCCTCCACTGTTTGGCCGGTGTTATAGATGAAAACTATAGAGGTGAAGTTAAAGTTGTTATTATCAACTTAGGGAAGGAAACCGTAAAACTCGAAAAGGGGTCGAGAATAGCCCAACTACTTTTGGTTCCCTATTTAAAGGCGGAACCTATAGAGGTTGGGGATTTATCAGATACCGAAAGGGGAGAAGAGGGTTTCGGTTCAAGCGGTCTAAAAGACTAAACCCTTTCCGCAACCCTCAATTTTGCACTTCTTGAGGGTGGGTTTTGTTTAATCTCCTCCTCCGAAGGGGTTATGGGTTTTTTAGTAATAACCTTTAAAAGACCCTCCCTTTCAAAGTGCCTAAAGGTGTGTTTCACAATACGGTCCTCCAAAGAGTGGAAACTGATAACGGCTATCCTACCTTTGGATTTTAGTATTTTTGGAATCTTTAAAAGGGCTTCTTTTAGATGTTCTAGTTCCCTGTTTACCTCTATACGGATAGCCTGAAAGGTTTTTGTTGCAGGGTGTATTTTTTTATAAAAACCTTTCGGGATAGCCTCCTCAACTATACGGGCAAGCTCGGCGGTCGTTTCTATCGGCTTTTTTTTGCGGTATTTAATAATAGCCCGCGCTACGCGCGGGGCAAACCTTTCCTCTCCATACTCTTTAATGATGCGGATTAACTCCCTTTCAGAATAACGATTTACAACATCGTAAGCGGTAAGCTTTTGTTCGGGGTCCATTCTCATATCGAGTGGGGCATCTTCCCGAAAGGAAAAACCTCTCTCGGGGGTCTTTAGTTGGAGCATAGAAACTCCAAGGTCCATTAAAATTCCGTCCACCGCGTCTAAACCTTCCGCCTTTAAAACCTTGTCTATATCCTTATAATCGGCCTGGTAAAGGGAAAACCTTCCCTCAAAAGGTTTTAACCTTTCCTCAGCCTTTTCGAGGGCAAAAGGGTCTTTATCTATCCCTATAAGGTAGATATTGGGATTTCTCTTTAAAAGCTCGTAGGAATGCCCTCCCAAACCTATAGTGGCATCTACATAGACTTTTCCACCATTGGAGATGAGAGAAGATACCGTTTCCTCCAAAAGGACGGGAAAGTGTTCCATCGCAAGGTCAAAAATATAAGTCCGAAAAGGGGAAGGAAATTAAAAATCCAACTTTAGGGGGCAAGGAAATTACCGTCCAATAGAGGTTTCTCCTTATCATCTAAAACGGTAAACTGCCCTTGGTCGTTGATAGAGAGCATTACATCTTGAGAAATTCTGTAGGCGCAAAACTGGGCTCCGCACATAGAACAGAATTTGGCCGATTTAAAACCTTCACCACCGTGGGCTTCATCGTGGTAGGCTCTTGCCGTTTCGGGGTCGAGGGCCAGTTCGAACTGCCTTTCCCATTCGAAATTAAAGCGGGCTTTCGACATTTCAAGGTCCCAATCTCTAGCTCCCGGCCAATTTTTGGCAATATCGGCGGCGTGGGCGGCTATTTTGTAGGCTATAACGCCCTGTTTTACATCTTCAACATTGGGAAGTCCGAGGTGTTCTTTCGGTGTTACATAGCAGAGCATGGAAGCACCTTTCCAACCGGCCAAGGCTCCGCCTATTGCACTGCCTATATGGTCGTATCCGGGAGCTACATCTAAAACGAGGGGACCCAATACGTAGAAGGGTGCTTCGTGGCACCAAATTTGTTGGATTTTCATATTGAACTCAACCTCATTTAAGGGAACGTGGCCGGGACCTTCTACCATAACCTGAACGTCGTGCCTCCAAGCCTTCTCGGTTAGTTCACCGAGGACTTTAAGTTCCGCCAGCTGGGCTTCATCGGTGGCATCTTCAATACAACCGGGTCTTAGAGCGTCTCCAAGAGAGAAGGAAACATCGTATTTTTTGAAAATTTCGCAGATCTTGTCGAAGTTGGTATAGAGGGGATTTTCCTTACCGTGTTCTACCATCCACTGCGCCATGATGGAGCCGCCTCTGGAAACTATACCCATAACCCTGTGGTTGATAAGGGGTAGGTGTTCTCTCAATATTCCGGCGTGAATGGTCATGTAGGAAACGCCCTCTTTAGCCTGCTCCTCTATAACGTCCAAAATGAGCTCTTCGGTCATATCCTTTATGGAACCGGCAACTTTTAAAGCTTCGTAGATAGGAACGGTTCCGACGGGAACGGTGGAAACTTCCAAAATAGCCTTACGGGTTTCTTTAATGGCGTCTCCGGTAGAGAGGTCCATCAATGTATCGGCACCGTATTTAATGGCAACCTTTGCCTTTTCCACCTCGGTAGGTATATCGGAAGCCAGAGAGGAGTTTCCTATATTGGCGTTTACTTTTACCTTTGCATTTCTACCTATAGCCATAGGTTCGAGGTGGGTATGGTTTATGTTGGCGGGAATTATCATTCTTCCCATCGCAACTTCCCGCCTTACAAATTCGGGATGGAGCCCTTCCCTTTGGGCTACATATTTCATTTCTTCGGTAATAATTCCTTGACGGGCTAAGTGCATTTGGGTTTTATTCCGAAATCTCTTTCTACCCTCTACCCAAGGTCTTCTATCTACAGTCATAACGGAACCTCCTAAAGGTCTTGCTTTTTATATTAGGGTTCCTTTTTAGGGTCTTTTAATTGAATTAATCACACAAACAAAGTAGGTTGAAAAGAAACTAAATTCCAACTTTAAATGGAGCGAAATAAAAAGCTTGCCCAAATCTTTGAAAAAATGGCCGATATTCTCGAGTTTTTGGGAGATAACCCTTTCCGTATAAGAACCTACCGAAGGGTCGCAAAAATTTTAGAGAATCTTCCTATGGATATAGGAGAAGCAATAGAAAGTGGATACATCTATAAGATAAAAGGAGTAGGTGGTTCTACCCTTTCCAAAATTGAGGAGTTTTTAAAAACCGGAACTATCCAAAAATATGAGGAACTTCGTAAGAAGGTACCCGAAGAACTTTTGGAGCTTATGGAAATTCCGGGGGTAGGTCCAAAAACTCTAAAAGTGGCTTACGAAAAATTGGGAGTCCGCACAAAGGAGGATTTTTTTAGAGTCCTCAAAGATGGGTCGTTGGCAAAACTTCCCGGTTTTGGTCCTAAAAAGGTTGAAAAAATCCTAAAAGGGATAGAGCTTTGGCAAAAGGCCCAAGAGAGGATAGCCTTAGTGGTGGC